>NZ_JBYRFX010000409.1:0-6002 GCF_057815775.1 Inquilinus sp. | reverse complement strand
ACGCCGACCCTGCTGGTGTTCGGTGCTGCCGCCCTGTTCGTGTTCCTGGTCCTGGCCGCCCAGTATGAAAGCTGGAAGCTGCCGCTGGCCGTGGTGCTGATCGTGCCGATGTGCCTGCTGGCCTCGGTCACGGGCTTGGGTCTGCGCGGCATGCCGATCGACGTGCTGGCCCAGATCGGCTTCGTTGTCCTGGTCGGGCTCGCGGCCAAGAACGCGATCCTGATCGTCGAGTTCGCGCGCCAGGCCGAGGACGAGGGCGCCACGCCGGCCGAAGCGGCGGTTCGGGCGGCACGCACCCGGCTGCGGCCGATCCTGATGACGTCCTTCGCCTTCATCCTCGGCGTCGCGCCGCTGGTGGTGGCGACCGGTGCGGGGTCGGAGATGCGCCAGTCGCTCGGCACCGCGGTGTTCTCGGGCATGCTGGGGGTGACTGTGTTCGGCCTGCTGTTCACGCCGGTCTTCTACACTGTCATTCGCAAGTTCGGCAGCCGGCGGCGGGCGCCTGTCGTGGCCGCCGGCGCCGTCGGGACGCCGTGATGCCTAAACCGGCGAACGCCTGAAACGATCCTGGCCAGCACGGCTGTGCTGGCCAGGACACGTCGTCTCAAATAAGGCTTCCGCGTTTACCCGACCTGTTTGAAGGTCACAAAGTTCTGGCGCCCGTCCAGTTTCGCCCCACCCAGAAGTTTGACGTCACCGGACCGGCCGTTGAAGACCCTGATGCTCAGTCTCGTATTCGGATCGAACGCATCCACCACATCCTTGGTCGTTTTCGCAACCAACTGCCAGAGGGTCCCGCTCCAACGCCATTGCCGCTTGGTCTCGGGATTCCACCAGACCAAGCCGGCCATGCCCGAATTCGGCTGCTGAGCCGGGCGATTCTGGCCGATATAGGTGTTGAGAACCGTCAACGGCACGCTGAATGCAAACGGCATCGTCAGCGTGGTTCCGGTTTCCGAAGCCTTGAACGCGATCTTTTCCAGTTGCAATGGGATCGCGGGGATGGAGGCGCCGGTCAGATCGAGGGTGTCGAACTCCTGGACGAGGCGAACCTCGAACACATCGCCAGCGGTGATGATCGGTGTTGCTGCCAGGGTCAGGCATCCCGTGACCTCGAAGATGCCGGATGTCATCGGCAGGTATCGGCTGGCCGTTCCCGGAGTGGTCGGGACCAGCCGGCGTTCAGCGTCCCCTGCAATCGTCCAGGGAATTGCCGTCTCGCCCCCGCCCGGCAGCAAAACATCGGCGTCGTAGTTGATGCGGCCGGATGCCCCGCCGGTTCCCGGGTTGCCAAAGATCTGGGCGCCGTTCTGGTAGTATCTGACGCCGGTGCCCAGCCCATTGCGCCAGTTTGCCGCCACATGGCCATGGTCTCCGGTGATGCCATTCACCGGATCGGCGATCTCGGTGGCTGTGACCAGCGAAGTTCCGCCGAGGTCGACGCCGGTCACCCCTTCATCGTTGATGATGACGCGGATGACGCCGCTGGTGACGTCGACGGACGGCGCCAGCGCCAGCGTCATCGTGCCGGCGACCGTCAATGGCACCTGGGTTCCGCCTGCCGTGGCGGCCAGCGTCATCGTGAGCGTGTTGCCGGAGACGCTCAGGACACGTGTTCCGGCGGGGATGCCGGCACCGCTGATCGGCGCCTTCGGGAGGATCGGGGTGGGGGACGTGGCGGTGTCTGTCAGATTTGTGATGGTGACCGAACCGGCTGTGACGTTCCCCGTCAGCGTGGTGATCGTCGGCGTGATGGCTGTGACCGTCGTCTCCTTCGCGGGGGTGCCGTCCTCGGCGGTGCCGTCGAAGGAGATCGCTGTCGAGCCGACCAGGATCTTGACCCTGGCTCCGACGATGAACGTCTGGCTGGCGAGCGGGGAATTGCTTGCGCCGGCAACCACGGCATTGTGGGCGAGGGCGGTGACGTTGGTTTGCGGAACTGACCCGTCGACCGGCTGCGATCGGTGCCGGTTGTTGCGCACGACGATGCCGGTGTTGCCGGAGGCTGCATTGCCCGGGTCGAACTTGATCTGCTCGGGCGGAATCTGGGCCTTCCAGTCGGTGTTGTACGGCCAGGCCGTGACCCAGGAATTGCATCGATTGCGGGATATCTCCGCGCCGTCCACCCCGTCCAGAAGCACATGGCAATAGGTGTTGGAGTCGAACTCGTTTTCCGACAGCCGGATCATCTCTGCGCTGCTGTCGCCCCGGCGCAGCCAGACACCGGGATAATATCCGGGGCCGCCATTGCCGACATGCATGCCGTTCGCCCCGAGGCTGGTGCTCCTCATGACGAAGCTATTGCCGCCGAACACAACGCCGCCTTCCATATTTCTCGAAATCGAGCAGTTCTCAATGGAGAGCTGGCACGATGCAAAATGTGGGAACACCAAGCCGACGCCATGGCAATACGAGATCTCGGTGCGGACAACCCGCATCTGCGACACGGTATAGGGATCGGGATTGTCGTAGAGGTGGTCGTTCTCCTCGTAATAGTTCGAGCCCGAAGCGTCGATCTGATAGTCCACCACGCCGCCATCCGGCGTGATGAAGTTCAGTTGTGCCCCAGTCGTGGTCGCCGTGGACGCCTGCGAAAGGGTGATGGCCGTGCCGCTGGTCACGTCCAGGACGGTTGTGCCCGGTGTGATCCCAGGGCCGCTCACGAGATACCCAGGCTGCAGATCCGTCGTGTTGATGTTGCAGACAGCGGGGTTCAAAGCGACGGTGTCCCCCGTCAGGGAAATGAAACCGCTGTCCGGCGCGTAGAACGTCAGCGATGTATCGGACAGCGACGAGGTCGCCGCGGCCGACAGAGTCAGCTCATTCCGGCTGTTGGTCGGGATCGCGGTCACGGTCGTGCCGTCCGGCACGCCGTCGCCACGGACGAAATAGCCGACCTGCACTTTGCCGATCGTCGAACCCGCCGTTTTGCCGATGCCCAGGGGCACTCCCACTGTGGGGCTTGTTGCTATGGCTGCGACCGACAGTTGCAACGTGTCGTAGTCGATCACTTTGGTAACCGTCGCGCCGGCCGGAATGCCCGTGCCAACGATCGAGCAGCCTTTGGCGATGCCGGTCGTGCCGGTGCTCACAGTGATCAGATTTGAGCCGGAGACGGTGTTCCCGGTCCCGGACAGAAAGACACCCGTGACCTGAAAATTGGACGGGTCGGTCGGGTCGGTCGTCCTGTTCGTCGTGCCGTACAGGGTGAAGGACGTCTTCGCCTTTCCCTTAAAGCCGAAACCGCAGCCACGCACGTCGATCACGGCGCCATCGCGGTATCCGCTGCCGATGCGGTAGAGCCGGAACCCGGTCACCGTGCCGCCGCTGTTGATGGACAGGTTTACCGATCCGCTGGTGAGAGCCTTGTTGGACAGCCTGAGCAGGCCGGTCGAGCCAGCGGTGACCACTGCGACGACGATTGTGTCCTGTGGAAATCCGCCTCCGGAAACGAATGCGCCGACGGTGATGCCGCTCGTGTCCACATTTGAGACGGTGTCTGCGCCTGCCGATGTCTGGCCGGTGACCTGTGTGATGCTGTTAGGGCTTACCCGAGCCTGCAGATGAACCGGGCGCCCGGCCGGACGGAACCGGTCCGCGGTCACCCAGGGCTTGTCATTCGGAAAATCGGTGCCCGAACCGTCATTGTTGTTGACGGAGACGCTCTCCCCGCACGCCCAGATGCCGTGGCCGGCAATCCCCTGGATCTGGCAATCCTCGATGAGCATCTCGACAGAATTGCCGATGTCGATGGCGGCCTGCTGCGACCAGTATGGCTGCGCGCCGCTCGCCACGATCGACAGACCCTTGATGTGGCCGCCCCACATGAATTGGGAGGGCAGGGAACAGCGGATCTTCAGCAGCGACGTGCGGTTTGAAATGCTGCAGACGATATTGGATTTTCCGCGGCCGGCCCCCTTGATGCGCAAGCCGTGGGAACGATTCGACGTGAAATACTCCAGGGTCGACGTAATCGTGTAGTTCCCCGTGGGAACGATGATCTCGCCGCCGTTGAGGAGCTGGTAGTTCAGGGCCTTCTGGAATTCATCCGTGTCGTCAGCGCCGGTGCCGCGCGCGCCGAACCACTTGACGTTGATCTCACCATCATTCTTGGCCTGGCGCACCCATCGCCCGTTTCCGGTGTATGTGGGAGTTAAATCGGGCCGGATGTTGATTCCGTCGTCGGGCAGGAGCGGCGGCGTGCTTTCAACCCAAACGAAATCACCGCCGCCCCCATCCGCGGGGTTGTAATATCCTCTCACCGTAACGGCAGTGGGCGACGCCGGCGGCAGTGGCAATTTTGCGAGCAGAGCGATTGTGTCGACGATCAACACATCCATTGATCTCTCCTTTATCGAAGTTGTCGCCATATTATTTGCGACGATTGTGAAATTAATTATCGAGTAAAATTACCACGGGCAAAATGTCTTCAACAATGAACGTTTCGTTTACTATCAACGATGGTGAACGAATTCGCTGCTTGCGCAGATTGGCTGATCTGCTCCTGTCGTGGACGCGCCTGCTCGCCCAGCCGTATCAGGTCGCGATCAACGACTGCCCGCGGCCCGCACCGATGGCGGTCAGGGCAGCAGGCCCGCCGTCCGGTACGCGCTGACGATCCTGTCATAGGCCGACACATCGTCGCGGCCCCGCGCCACCAGCTGGGCGCCCTGGACGGCCGCGAAGATCGCCAGCGCCCGGTCCTCGATCGCCGCGGCGCCGGCCCGGCTCTTCGGTGGCAGCGCCAGCACCTTGGCGAGCCACCGGACATTCATCTCCGAGAATTTGACGACCTCGACCTGCACCTCGGCCGGCAGCTCGTCATGCTCGGCGGCCATGATCCCGCCCAGGCACATCCGGTTCTCGTTCAGCAGCGTGTTGCGGAAGACGTCCGCGTATTTGCGGATGCAGGTGCCCTGGTCGGGAAACTGGGCCAGCACCTCTTCCAGGTAATCGGAAAAATCGGCGGTGTAGCGCTCAGCCAGGGCGCCGCCCAGCTCTCCCTTGCTGGGAAAATAGTAATGGATGCTGGCGCTCTTGATGCCCACCGCCTTCGCCAGCTCGCGGAAACTCAGCCCGGCATAGCCATGCGCCTGCACGGTGAGGCGCGCGGTCTCCATGATCTTCTGCTTCGTGTCGGTCGCCGTCATCGCCTGGGCCCTCATCTACCTGACGACAGATAGACATTGACAGGCCGAAAGGGAAGGCTCATTCAATCGTCACCGACTTACCTACCTGTCGTCAGGTAGATGGCGGATCGCTCAAACAGGAAACTGCCATGACCGGTACACCGACCCGGGGCACGGGTCCCATTCATTATCTCGAGGCGACGACGCTCGCGGCGCTCATTCGCACCAAGCAGCTGTCGTCCCGTGAAATCGTGCAGGCGCATCTGGACCGCACGGCTGCCGTCAACCCGAAGATCAATGCCGTCGTGACCTTGATGGGCGAGGCGGCGCTGCAGGCCGCCGACGCCGCAGACAAGGCGGTGGCCGGCGGTGCGGAGCTTGGGCCGCTGCACGGCGTGCCATTTTCCATCAAGGACGCCCTGGACACGGTCGGCGTTCTGACCCAGCGCGGCTCCAAGCTGTTCGTTGGGAATATTCCGGACCAGGACGCCACCGCTGTGGCGCGCTTTAAGGCGGCGGGCGGCATCCCCCT
This sequence comes from Inquilinus sp., assembly GCF_057815775.1. Taxonomy (NCBI): domain Bacteria; kingdom Pseudomonadati; phylum Pseudomonadota; class Alphaproteobacteria; order Rhodospirillales; family Rhodospirillaceae; genus Inquilinus; species Inquilinus sp. The sequence goes on along the minus strand of NZ_JBYRFX010000409.1, from coordinate 341 downwards.
GATGAAGACCAATATTCCCGAGTTCTCGACCTGGACGGAGACCGACAATCTGGTCACCGGCCGCAGCAATAATCCCTGGAATCTCGATCGCACTCCGGGCGGCTCGTCCGGCGGGGAGTCCGCGGCGATCGCGGCCGGCCTGTCGCCGATCGGCATCGGCAGCGATGTCGCGATCTCCGTGCGCGGTCCTGCCGCATTCACCGGCATCGCCGCACTGAAGGCCACCCATGGCCGAATTCCCTACCCCGGCCATTACCCGACCGTGCTGTCGCGCTGGTGGCATGTCGGCCCGATGGCCCGCACCGTGGGTGATGTTGCTCTCGGCTATTCGATCCTCAACG
>NZ_JBYRFX010000408.1:0-2888 GCF_057815775.1 Inquilinus sp. | reverse complement strand
ACGAACTGCGCACCCGTCTGCTGCGGCTGATCACCATGCCGCATATGGCGCTCGATCTCGCCAACACCGCCCGCAGCCACGTCGCGGCACACCGGATGCTGGCCTACCAGGTCGCCCCGCGTATTCGCTGGTATCGTTCGCTATGGGACCGCAAGACCGAGCTGACCAACGCACTGGAAACCCGCTTGCGGCTGGCCGGGGTGGACTGACGAAGGAAGGCGAGGGGTTCTGCCTCGTCGATCCCCGCTAAGGGCGAGCCCTTCAGAACCCCCGGCCCGGATGGGCCAAAGGCTTCCCTTTGACGGGGTTCAGGGGTCGAGCCCGGCCTTCTTAGCTCAGACCTTCTCGACCTGGCTGTATTCGAGTTCCACCGGCGTCGAGCGGCCGAAGATGGAGACGCTGACCTTCACGCGGCCTTTTTCCTCGTCGACTTCCTCGACGGTGCCGTTGAAGCTGGTAAATGGGCCGTCGGCCACGCGCACCTGCTCGCCGATCTCGAACAGCACGGCGGGGCGGGGACGATCGACGCCTTCCTGGTTCTGCTTGAGGATCCGGTCGGCCTCGGCCTCGCTGATCGGGCTGGGCTTGGTCTTGCTGCCCAGGAACCCGGTCACCTTCGGGGTGTTCTTGACCAGATGCCAGGCGTCGTCGGTCAGGTCCATTTTCACCAGCACGTAGCCGGGAAAGAACTTGTGCTCGCTGTTGATCTTCCGGCCGCGCTTGACCTCAACCACGTTCTCGGACGGCACCAGCACCGCCTCGAACTGGTCCGCCAGCCCCTTTTGGGCAGCCTGTTCCGTGATCTGCTGGGCGATCTTTTTCTCGAACCCGGAGTAGACGTGGACCACGTACCAGTTCTTGGCCATTTCCCGGCTCCTTCTCAGATGCCCACGTTAAATAGAGCGCGCACCCCAAGGCCGATCACCTGATCGACGACGAAGAAGAACAGCGCGGCCGCCGTGGCCATGGCAAACACCAGACCCGTCGTCACCAAAGTCTCTTTCCGGGTCGGCCAGGTGACCCTGCCAATCTCTGTCCTGACTTCACGTACGAATTTTAGCGGTTGGAAAGCCACTTCGTTAGATCCTTCGATGATCGCCGGCCCATCCCCACGCCTCAACCACAAACTGGCAGGGGTGGAGGGTCTCGAACCCCCAGCCTCCGGTTTTGGAGACCGGCGCTCTAGCCAATTGAGCTACACCCCTACGTTGGGTCGGCGCTATCCATGGGATCGGACGCAGCGAAGGCGGTAGAAAGGGCGGGCGCGCCAAGTTGTCAAGCGTTTATGCCCGTTGTGCCAGAACCGTACCCAAAGTTCCCATGATGTTCTTGACAGCGGACACCCCTCGTGCGATTAGCATTCCTGAACAGACCACGAACATGGTGACGCCATATGGAAGCGAACACGCAAGCGGAAACGGGTGCGCACATCGACCGGGACGCCATCGCCGCTATGGAACGCGCCGGTTTGGCTGACGCTGCCCCGACCCACCACTTCAGGTCGCTGCAGGCCGCCGGCCGTGGCGCGGTCAGCAACCCCGGTGTCCGTTTCGAGGCGCACGACGCGGCGCCGTTCGACGATGGCTGGGATACGCTGACCCAGGATGTCGGTGACCTGCCGCGGCTCGACACGACCCTGACGCGCGATTCGTCACGCTCGGCGATTGCCTGGAACACGTCCCCCGATATCGGCTTCGACCGAGCGGTCAATCCGTACCGGGGCTGCGAGCATGGCTGCATCTACTGCTATGCACGGCCGACACACGCCTATCTTGGATATTCCCCTGGTCTCGATTTCGAGACCAAGCTGATCTACAAGCCGGACGTGGCGGAGCTGCTGGAAAAGGAGCTGCGCAAGCCGGGCTACACGGCGAAAACCCTGGCGTTGGGGTCGAACACCGATCCCTATCAGCCGGTGGAGCGCACCCTGAGGCTGACGCGCTCGATCCTGGAAGTGCTCGACCGCTACAACCATCCGGTTGGTATCGTGACGAAGTCCTCGGGCGTGCTGCGCGACCTCGACATCCTGTCGTCGATGGCCAAGCGCAACCTGGCGCGCGTCCACATGTCTGTCACGACACTCGACGCCCGACTGGCGCGGGTGATGGAACCACGTGCCGCGACCCCGGCGCGGCGTCTGCATGCGATCGCCGAGCTGACGCGGGCGGGGGTGCCGGCGGGGGTGCTGGCGGCACCGATGATCCCGGCGCTGAACGATTCGGAACTGGAGAAGATCCTGGAGGCTGCGGCCAGGGCCGGCGCCCGGCATGCCGGCTACGTGCTGCTGCGGCTGCCGCTGGAGTTGCGGCAGATGTTCGAGGAGTGGCTGCACGCGCACTTCCCGGAGCGGGCTAAGCACGTACTGAGCCTGATCCGCCAGACACGGTCCGGCAACCTGAACGACCCGCGGTTCCACAGCCGCTTCACCGGGCAGGGCGTCTATGCCGACCTGCTGTCCCGGCGCTTCACCCGTGCTGCGCGACAGTTCGGTTTCGGCGAGGCGCGCACCCAGTTGGATTGCGAAAGCTTCGCCGTTCCAGCCCGGGCGGCGGAGGCTGCCCCCGCTCAGATGTCATTATTCTGATCATTCGCTCAGGAAACGGACGCCGCAGCGATTGACGCCGCGTCTGGCGCCACCCTATGTTCCGCCCCAACGAGAATGAGGGCCTGCTGGCCCGTGGGCAGGGAGGCCTGGGGCGGTGGATGACGCTGCGCGAATACTACAACTGGTCGTAAACGGCGCCGCGTCGGGCTGTATCTACGGGCTGATAGCACTCGGGTTCGTGCTGATCTACAAAGCGACCGAGATGGTGAACTTCGCCCAGGGCGATGTCATGATGCTCGGTGGCTTCGTCGCGTTCAGCCTCATCGCCCAGTATCACATGCCC
>NZ_JBYRFX010000407.1:0-4306 GCF_057815775.1 Inquilinus sp. | reverse complement strand
CCGCGGCGCGAAGCCCGGCCGGAAGTCGTGGCCGGCATGGGCCGGTGCCAGGGTCGAGCCGGCTTCGACCGAATCGTGCCTGATATGCAGCAGCGGCAGCCCCGCCTGCCGCCAGGCGGCCAGCAGGCGCAGGCCGTTGGCGTCGAGATCCGGGTTGTTGCGCCGGCCCCAGGACGGCAGGTCGAAGGCCTGCTGCATGTCGATCGGCAGCAGCGCCGCCCGGCCGGATCCCAGATCAGGTGTCGGGTTCATTCTGCTCTGTGCTCCATCAGACGTGGCGGGCGAAAGCGGTCGCGATAGGCCTGCGGCGCGACGCCGACCCGGCGCAGGAAGGCCCGGCGCATGCCGTCGGCATTGCCGAAGCCGCAGGCGCGGGCCACGGTCTCGCCCGGCAGATCCGTCTCCTCCAGCCGCCGCCGCGCCGTCTCGATCCGCAGCCGCTCGACATAGGCGGCGGGGGTGGTGCCGATCTCGCGCAGGAAGGCGCGGGCGAAGTTGCGCGGGCTCATCGCCGCCCGTTCGGCCAGGGCCGGCACCGACAGGTCGGCGTCGGGGTGCGCCAGCATCCAGTCCTGCAGGTCGCGCAGCGGCGGGCGTTCCGCGACCTGCCCGGCCAGGGCGGTGCTGAACTGCGACTGGCCGCCCGGCCGCTTCAGGAACATCACGAGGTCGCGGGCGGTGGCGAGGGCCAGGTCGCGGCCGTGATCGGCCTCGATCATCGCCAGCGCCAGATCCATCCCGGCGGTGACGCCGGCGGAGGTCCAGATCCTGCCGTCCTGGATGAAGATCGGGTCGGGCTCGACCCGCACCGCCGGATAGCGCCGGCCCAGCCTTTCGCACCAGTTCCAATGCGTCGCCGCCCGGCGCCCGTCCAGCAACCCGGCCTCGGCCAGCAGCAGCGCGCCGGTGCAGACCGAGCCGAGCCGCCGCACCCGCGGCGCCGCGTCCCGAAGCCAGGCCACCAGTGCCTGATCGATGGCCGCGGCCTCTATACCGGTCCCGCCGGCCACCAGCAGCGTGTCGATGCCGTCGCTGCCCTCGGCCAGGCCGCGCTCCGCCAGGATGGCGAGACCGGAGGTGGCGCGCACCGGGCCGGCCTGCGCCGCCAGCACCTGCACCGCATAGGGCGCCGCCGCCCCGGCCCTGACCCGAAGGGCGGTGGCGGCGGCGAAGACCTCAAGCGGTCCGACGACGTCGAGCAGCTCCACGCCGGGAAAGGCGAGCACGGCGATGCAGCTTGGCGATGAGGTAGTGGGGGACGGCATGGTCCGATCTTCGCCGTCACGGCGCCCGGCAGCAATGACAGGATGCCGTCGGATTCTGCCAAGCGGTGCCGACGCAGCGGCCTGCCCTACTCGTCCCGCCAGCGCCGGTAGGTGGCGGCCTGGCCGTGCAGCACGCCGGCCTCGTCGATCAACTGCCAGACCGTGACGTCCTCGATCCAGAACCGCCGGCCGGATCTGGCGATGCGCAGGCCGCGATAGCCCGCGGCGAAGCCCTGGCGCGCGACCGCTTCCAGCAGCGCCTGCCGTTCTTCCCGGTTCGGCGCCTCGGCCGACAGGCGGGAGGGCAGCCGGGTGATCTCGTCCCAACCGTATTCGAAGCAGGCCTGGACCGCCCGGTTGCCGTAGACGAAGCGCGGATCGGCGTCGGTGTTGTGCGCCAGCACGCAGAACGGCGCGTCCTCGTAGAGCCAGCGGGCCTTCTCCGCGTCGCTGCCGCCCGTCTCGACCAGGGGCGTGCCGACCAGCCTAGTGTGGCTGCCGTCCAGCAGGCGGAAGAAATCGGGATCGAGGGCCAGGCTCATGGTGAACTCCGAAGGCGACGCACGGTTCCGGACAGGTACGATCATCCGACGACAGGAAAAGGGGCCGGGCTGCGGCACGATGTCCGCGGGCAACCTGGCGGCGGCATGGCTGGTCTGCCGGATCGCGCCCTGCGGCACACCCGGTTTTCGGGGACGATACCCGCGCAATGCCTTCGATCCCTTCGCAGCCGAGGATCTCATGACCCTGCCTTCGATCGGCCGTCGCACGGTCGCCGCCCTGGCCGGCGTGCTGCTGTTCGCCCAGGCCGCCGGTGCGGCCGAACTCCAGGTCGTCAGCTCCGGCGGCTTCGCCGCGGCCTACCGTGCCCTGGCCCCGCAATTCGAGCAGGCCAGCGGCGACAAACTGGTGATCGGCTGGGGGCCGTCGATGGGCACCACCCCGAACGCGGTGCCGGCCCGGCTGGCGCGGGGCGAAAAGCTGGATGTGGTGATCATGGTCGGCGCCGCCCTGGACGATTTGGTCAAGCAGGGCAAGGTGCTGCCCGACAGCAAGGTCGTCCTCGCCCGCTCCAGCATCGGCGTCGCGGTCAAGGCCGGCGCGCCGAAGCCGGACATCAGCTCGGCCGCGGCGGTGAAGCAGGCGCTGCTGGCGGCGAAGTCGATCGCCTATTCCGACAGCGCCAGCGGCTTCTTCATCTCGACCGAGATTTTCCAGCGCCTGGGCATCGCCGGCCTGGTGGCCGGCAAGGCGCGGATGATCCCGGCCACGCCGGTCGGCGAGATCGTGGCCGAGGGCGAGGCCGAGCTGGGCTTCCAGCAGATCGCCGAGCTGAAGCCCGTACCGGGCATCGACCTGGTCGGGCCGCTGCCGCCGGAGCTGCAGCAGGTGACGCTGTATTCCGCCGGCATCGTCGCCGGGTCGCACAACCCCGCGGCGGCCAAGGCGCTGATCGATTTCCTGTCGTCCCCCGCAGCCGCTCCGGCGATCGCCGCCACCGGGCTGGAGCCGATCGCCAAGGAATAGGGCCGCGTAGAGCCGCGGCGCCGGGGGACGCCGCCCGGCAGCAGCCCTTGAATGTTGATATAAAGATATCTTTATGTCATTACATGCCATCCCATCCTGAACCCGGTCCCGTCCGCCATGACCACGCGCGTCGAAGCCTTCGATATTCCGCTTGAACCGGTCGACGGCGCCGAGGTGCTGGCCGCCCTGACGGCGGCGGCGCGCGAGCGCGTGCTGATCCTGGATGGCGCCATGGGCACGCAGATCCAGGGGCTGGGCTTCGAGGAGGACCATTTCCGCGGCACCCATTTCCTGGGCTGCGACTGCCATCTCAAGGGCAACAACGACCTCCTGACCCTCACCCAGCCGGATGCGATCGAGGCGATCCATTTCGGCTATGCCATCGCCGGCGCCGACATCCTCGAGACCAACACCTTCTCCTCGACCTCGATCGCCCAGGCTGATTACGGCATGGAGGCGGTGGTCTACGACCTCAACCGCGACGGCGCCCGGCTGGCGCGCCAGGCCGCGGCCAAGGCGCGGCGGATGGACGGCCGGCGCCGCTTCGTCGCCGGTGCGCTGGGGCCGACCAACCGCACCGCCTCGATCTCGCCCGACGTCAACAACCCGGGCTACCGGGCGGTGACCTTCGACACGCTGCGCGACGCCTATGCCGAACAGGTGCGCGGGCTGATCGACGGCGGCGCCGAGATCATCCTGATCGAGACCATCTTCGACACGCTGAACGCCAAGGCGGCGATCTTCGGCACCGAGCTGGTCTTCATCGAGAAGGGCATCCACCTGCCGGTGATGATCTCCGGCACCATCACCGACCTGTCGGGCCGCACCCTGTCGGGCCAGACGCCGACCGCGTTCTGGAATTCGGTGCGCCACGCCAAGCCCTTCACCATCGGCCTGAACTGCGCCCTGGGCGCCAACGCGATGCGGGCGCATCTGGCCGAGATCTCGGCCGCGGCCGACACCTTCGTCTGCGCCTATCCCAATGCCGGGCTGCCGAACGAATTCGGCCAGTATGACGAGTCGCCGGAGGCGATGGCCGCCCAGATCAAGGGCTTCGTCGAGGAAGGCCTGGTCAACATCGTCGGCGGCTGCTGCGGGTCGACCCCCGACCACATCCGCGCCATCGCCGATGCGGTCGCCGGCATGCCGACCCGCAGCGTGCCGACCATCGCGCCGCTGATGCGGCTGTCGGGGCTGGAGCCGTTCACGCTGTCGAGCGACATCCCGTTCGTGAATATCGGCGAGCGCACCAACGTCACCGGCTCGGCCCGGTTCCGCAAGCTGATCACCGCGGGCGACTTCACCGCCGCGCTGGATGTGGCGCGCGACCAGGTCGCCAACGGCGCCCAGATCCTCGACATCAACATGGATGAGGGCCTGATCGATTCCGAGCGGGCGATGGTCGAGTTCCTGAACCTGATCGCGGCCGAACCGGACATCGCCCGCGTGCCGGTGATGATCGACAGCTCGAAATTCTCGATCATCGAGGCCGGGCTGAAATGCGTCCAGGGCAA
>NZ_JBYRFX010000406.1:0-7258 GCF_057815775.1 Inquilinus sp. | reverse complement strand
TACGCCCGGGCCCGGTTCGGCTCGGGCACAGCGGCGTCGCCGGCCAGCATCGCCCGCTCGCTCTCGAACATGTAGTCGCGGGTCAGCGGCACGGCGCCCAGGCGCTTGCTGAACTGCAGCTGGAACACCACGGTGGTGCGGTAGCGGAAGCCGACCTCGCACAGCGCCAGATAGAACTCCCACATCCGGCAGAAGCGCTCGTCGTAGAGCTTCGCCGCATCGTCCCAGCGGGCCATGAAGCGCTCGCGCCAATGGCGCAGCGTCTCGGCGTAGTGAACGCGCAGCACCTCGACATCGGTGACGATCAGGCCGCTGCGCTCCGCCACCGCCGTCATCTCCGACAGGGCCGGCAGGTCGGCGCCCGGGACGATGTATTTGCGGATGAAGGGGTTGATCGGCCCCGGCGCATCGAAATAGCCGATGGAGTGGATCAAGGCGACGCCGTCATCGTCCAGCAGATCGTGCAGCTTGGCGAAGAACTCGGCATAGCCGCTCTTGCCGACATGCTCGAACATGCCGACCGAGACGATGCGGTCGTAGCGCCCGGGCTCCTGCCGATAGTCGCGCAGATGGAACTGCGCCCGGTCGGCCAGGCCGGCCGCCGCGGCCCGGGCCACGCTCATCTTGTGCTGCTCGGTGCTCAGGGTCACGCCGGTGACGTCGGCCCCGGCCTCGCGTGCCAGGAACAGGCCCATGCCGCCCCAGCCTGACCCGATATCGAGCGTCTTCAGCCCCGGCCGGTCGAACAGCAGCTTGGCCGCGATGTGCCGCTTCTTGTTCAGCTGCGCCGTCTCCAGGCTGTCGTCCGGATGGGCGAAATAAGCGCAGGAATACTGGCGGTCGGAATCGAGGAACAGGTCGTACAGCTCGGCCGAAAGATCGTAGTGATGGGCGACGTTGGCTTGAGCCTTGCCGACCGGGTTGGTCTGCTTCAGCCGGCGGCCCAGCCGTTCGACCAGCGCCAGCCAGGAATGGTGGTCGACCTTGAAGTTCTGCGCCACCAGCGCGAGGAAGTCGTAGAGCGTCCCCTCCTCGATCGTCAGCTGGCCGTCCATATAGGCCTCGCCCAGCGACAGGCCGGGATTGATCGCCAGGGTATAGGCTAGGCGCCGTGACTTCAGGCGGATCACCGCGCGCGGCGGCGTGTCGTCGCCGACTTTGTGGCTTTTGCCGGCGGCGTCGATCACCCGCAGGCTGCCGGTCCGGACGATCGATTTCAGAAGTGCGATGAACATCCTGCGCCAATCTCTCGCTTCACCGTCGCCGTCTCGGCTTCACCGGGCATGGCTGATGACCCGAAAGCCGGAGGCGACCCCCTGTCCAGGACCAAAGTTGGATCACGCCTCGGCCGGTTTGTGTACCCTTTTGTCGAGACGTCCCGGTCCAGCGCGACGGCGGGGCAGGCGGGTCAGCCGCGCCGGATCTCCGGCACCAGCGTCGCAGCGAGGCGAAGCTCGGTCACGAAGCGGCCATATTCCGACGCCTGCGCCTGCGAATCGGGCAGCCGCAGCAGGTAGGATGGATGGATCGTCACCAGCCCGGGCAGATCGTCGCGGAACTGCATCGGCGCGCCGCGCAACGCTGCCAGCGGCCCGGCATGGCCGCACAGGGCGCGAACGGCGGTGGCGCCCAGCGCCACGGTCAGGCGCGGCCGGACCAGCGCCAGCTCGCGGTCCATCCACCAGCGGCAGGCCTCGACCTCGCCACTGTTCGGGCGCTGGTGGATGCGGCGCTTGCCGCGCACCTGGTATTTGAAGTGCTTCACCGCGTTGGTGACATAGATGCGGGCGCGGTCGATGCCGGCCTCGGCCAGCGCCCGGTCGAACATCTGGCCGGCGGGGCCGATGAAGGCGCGGCCGGCCAGATCCTCCTGGTCGCCCGGCTGTTCGCCGACGAAGACGACCGGCGCGTCCGCCGGCCCTTCGCCCGGCACCGGCTGGGTGGCCGGGCCATGCAGCGGGCAGCGCCGGCAGGACGCGATCTCCGACACCAGCCCGGCTAGCGTGCCGGCGGGGCCGGGGCGGTGCAGGTCCGGTGCCGGGATCGCCTTGCGCGGCGGTTCGGCGATTGCCGCGACCATGCCGCGGGTGCGGGAAGGGGCATCGCCCAGCAGGCCGGGGATCAGCGCGGCCTCCGGCAGGTTGCGCCAGTATTTCTTCGGCATCTCCGCCCGCATCGCGGTCGGGTTGGCCCGCGCCGGGTTGAACGCCGCGGCGTAATAGCGGCGCCAGGTCTCCTCCAGCACATCGCCGTCGGGCGCGTCGCGGCGCTCCATGCCAGGGCCGATGGCCAGCGACCGGCCATCCCAGTGCAACGCCGAATCCGGCGTCAGGATCGCCCAGCGCATTGCCGCGAACCGGCCGATGAAGAACGGCGCGACGCGGCGCAGGATGTGATGGTCCGGCTCGAACCACGCGACGAAGCGTTCTGCCCCGTCCGGCTCCTCGATCTGCCGGAAGCGCAGGAAGGCGGTCATCTTGTGCGCGTCGCGATGGACGGCACTGGCCATCCGCTGCAGCCGGTGGACGAGCGGGTCGCTGGCGATGTGCAGCAGGTCACGCTCGCCATGCACCAGGCGCCACAGCGCGGTGTAGAGCAGGGCGAAGCGCTCGGGGTCGCGGTGGCAGATCGCCGTCTCCGCCAGATCGTGGAATCGGCCCGGCACGGCTGGCGCGGGGGCCGTGCCGGCCGCGGGCGCTGGATCGCCGAATGGCAGGTCCTCCTCGCCCTCTCGCCACGACACCTGGTTCGGCGGCACATCCGCGGCGATCAGCCCGCGCGCGGCCTGGCGGAACTGATCGAGATCGTCGGGCCGGTCGATCCGGACGGCGCGCATCACTCGAACAGCGACAGCTGTTTCGGCGGCGGCGCCAGCCGGTCGCGCAGATCGGCCCGGTCCAGCAGCCGCGTCGGCCGATGGTCGATGGCGACGATGAAGGGCAGGGCCCGGCGCAGCGCGCCGGTCAGCCGCGTCAGATCCGCCAGCCGCAGGCTGTGGAAGCGACGCGTCTCGATGATCCGGTCGACGGCCCGGGCGCCCAGGCCGGGGATGCGCAGCAGCAGGCCGCGCTCCGCCCGGTTGACGTCGACCGGGAAGCTTTCGCGGTGGCGCAGGGCCCAGGCCAGCTTCGGATCGATCGCCAAGTCCAGCATGCCGCCGGGAACCCCGGCCAGGATCTCGCCGGCGGCGAAGCCGTAGAAGCGGATCAGCCAGTCGGCCTGGTACAGCCGGTGCTCGCGCTGCAGCGGCGGGGCCTTGGCCGGCAGGGCTTGGCTGGCCTGCGGGATCGGGCTGAAGGCGGAGTAGTAGACCCGCTTCAGCCGATAGCCGGCATAGAGGCCGGACACGGTGTCGAGGATGGCGGCGTCGTCGGCCTCGTCGGCCCCGACGATCAGCTGGGTGCTCTGCCCGGCCGGGGAGAAGCGCGGCGCCTTCGGTTCGGCCTTGGCCTCGTCGATCCCCAGTCGCAGCCGGCCCATCGCGCCCCGGATGGTGTGGCCGCGTTTCTCCGGTGCCAGTTTGGTCAGCCCGGCCTCGGTCGGCAGCTCGATGTTGATCGACAGCCGGTCGGCATGGCGGCCGGCGGCGGCCAGCAGCTGCGGGCTCGCCTCCGGGATCGTCTTCAGATGGATGTAGCCGCGGAAGCCGTGGTCCTGCCGCAGCCGCCGGGCCACCTCCACCATCTGCTCCATGGTGTTGTCGGCCGAGCGGATGATGCCGGAAGACAGGAACAGCCCCTCGATGTAGTTGCGCCGGTAGAAGTCCAGCGTCAGCTGGACCACCTCGTCGATGGCGAAGCGGGCGCGGCGGACATTGCTGGACCGGCGGTTGATGCAATAGGCGCAGTCGTACTGGCAGAAATTGGTCAGCAGGATCTTCAGCAGCGACACGCAGCGCCCATCCGGCGTGTAGGAGTGGCAGATGCCGGCGCCGGTGGTGGAGCCCAGGCCCTTGCCGTCCCGCGAATCGCGCTTCACGCCGCCGGACGAGGCGCAGGAGGCGTCGTATTTCGCCGCATCCGCCAGGATGTCGAGCTTTTCCAGGATCGTCATTGCATGCACCATGTTGCTAATTTGTTCTGATCCGGACGAGAGTCAACAGGGCTGTGAAGGATCTGCCTCGCGCCGTAGGCTGGTGTTGAACGACGGAGGAAGAGATGGCCGAGGTGACCGACAACCCGGCGCTGAGCCGCTACGAGCTGGTGGTCGACGGCGCAACGGCGATCGCCGAATACCGCCGGTCCGGCGACGTGCTGGAGCTGACCCATACGGAGGTGCCTCAGGCGGTGTCCGGCCGCGGCATCGGCACCGCCCTGGTCCGCGGCATGCTGGACCGGATCCGCGCCGACGGGCTGACGGTGCGGCCGCTGTGCCCGTTCGTGGCCGCCGTCATCGAGCGTCATCCCGAATACGGGGATCTGGTTGCCGCCGATCGCGGTTGACGCCGCCGCGAGTGCCCTCGCACATTCGCCTGACATGACGGGAAGAGGCTGACATGGCGGATCTGTGCGATTTCGAAGCGATGGAGCTGCGGCGCCTGGTCGGGGCGGGGGAGGTCTCGCCGGTCGCGCTGGTCGAAAGCTGCATCGCCCGGATCGAGGCCGAGAACCCGACGGTCAACGCCATCACCGCCACCGCCTATGACCGCGCCCGGGCCGAGGCGCTGGACGCCGAGGCGGCGGTGCGGCGCGGCGACGCCCTCGGGCCGCTGCATGGGCTGCCGATCGGGGTGAAGGATCTCAGCGAGACCGAAGGGCTGCTGACCGCCTATGGCTCGCCGCTGTTCGCCGACAACATCCCGGCGGCGGATGAGCGAGTGGTGGCGGTGCTGCGCCAGGCCGGCGCCATCGTGCTGGCCAAGACCAACACGCCGGAATTCGGCGCCGGTGCCAACACCCGCAACGACGTCTTCGGCCCGACCCGCAACCCGTTCGACCTCGACCTGACCTGCGCCGGCTCCTCCGGCGGCTCGGCGGTGGCGCTGGCCTGCGGCATGGTCCCACTCGCCACCGGCTCCGACCTCGCCGGCAGCCTGCGCACCCCGGCCTCCTATTGCGGCATCGTCGGCTTCCGCCCGACGCCGGGGCTGATCCCGACCGAAACGCGCGGCCATGGCTGGTCACCGCTGTCGGTCGACGGGCCGATGGCACGGACGGTGGCCGATGCGGCGCTGATGCTGTCCGTCATGGTCGGCGACGACCCGCGCGACCCGCTGTCGCTCGGGGTCGACGGCGCGCCGTTCCGGTCGTTGGAATCGCCCGAGCTCTCCGGTCTCAGCGCCGCGTTCTCCGAGGATCTCGGCTTCGCCCCGGTCGACAGCCGGGTCCGCACCGCCTTCCGCGCGGCGCGGGCGGCGCTGGAACCGGCCTTTGGCCGCAGTGCGGACTTCACCGTCGACATGTCCGGTGTGGACCGGGCCTTCGCCACGCTGCGGGCGGTCGGCTTCGTCGCCTCGCATCGCGAGAAGGTCGCGGCGACGCCGGACAAGGTCGGCCCCAACGTGTCAGCCAATGTCGCGGCCGGGCTGATCCTCGGCCTCGCCGACGTGGCCGAGGCGCTGACGGTGCAGACCCGGGTGGTGCGCGACGCCGACGCCTTCCTGGCCGGGGTCGACGTGGTGATCTGCCCGGTGGCCGGGCACCCGCCCTTCCCGTGGAAAGACTGGTATCCCGCCACGATCGACGGCGCCGAACTGTCCAGCTACTTCCACTGGCTGGCACTGGCCTATGGCCCGACCCTGGCCGGGCTGCCCTCGGTGGCGCTGCCCTTCGGCCGCGATGCCGCCGGCCTGCCCTTCGGGCTGCAGATCATCGGCCGCCGCCGCGGCGACCGCGCCGTGCTGGCCGCCGCCCGGGCGATCGAGACCTGGGCCGGCCGCAACGGCTTCGGCCGGGCGGTGCCGGCCCGAATCTAGCCGCAGGTCGCGGTCGACCCCCGAACCGGGTCGGTGAAATCCGGCTCCGGCCCCTGTTCGCCGCCCTCCAGCCAGGCGATCTTGGCGTGGAGGTAGCCGGTCATCGCCGCCAGCTCGGCCGCCTTCTGGTCCAGCCGGTCGAGCTGTGTGGCCAGGATCTCGATGCTGCGCTCCCGTGTGATGCCGGCGTCGCGGAACTCCTCGCCGAACGCGGCGATCTCCTTCAGCGACAGGCCGAGCGACTGGGCCAGGCGGATGACCCGCGCCGTGCGCACATGCTCCGCGGTGAAGACCTGGTAGGGGTTGCGGCCGCCCTTGCCGTTGGTCTCGGGCGTCAGCAGCCCACGGCGGATCCAGAACCGCACGGTGTCCGTGGTCAGCCCCGTCGCCTGCGCGAATTCCGAAATCAGCATGTTTGTCCCTTGACCATGGACCAAGCTCCACTCTTATAGAGGAGGCTCCTTCGGCTGTGGAGCATGTGTTTTGGACAGGACGGCATTGGTGACGGGGGCTTCGGCCGGAATCGGCGAGGCCACCGTGAAGCGGCTGCTGGCGGACGGTTACACCGTCTATGCCGCGGCGCGGCGGATCGACCGCATGGCGTCGTTGGCCACCGCCGGCGCGAGGCTGGTGGCGCTCGACCTGACCGACGATGCCTCGCTGGTCGCGGCGGTGGAGACGATCCGGGGCGAGACCAGCCGCATCGACGTGCTGGTCAACAATGCCGGCTATGGCAGCTATGGCGCGCTGGAGGATGTGCCGGTCGACGAAGGCCGCCGCCAGTTCGAGGTCAACCTGTTCGGCGCGGCCCGGCTGTGCCAGCTGGTGCTGCCGATGATGCGGGCGCAGAAGGGCGGCAAGATCGTCAATGTCAGCTCGATCGGCGGCAAGGGCGGCGAACCGTTCGGCGCCTGGTACCACGCCACCAAATTCGCGCTGGAGGGGTTGAGCGACAGCCTGCGGATGGAGCTGATCCCCTTCGGTATCGACGTCATCGTGATCGAGCCGGGCGCGATCCGGACCGAATGGGGCGGCATCGCGCATGAGAGCATGCTGCGCATGTCCGGTGACACGGCCTATGGCCCCTATGCCCGTCGCCACGCCGCGATGTTCGAGCAGGTGGCGGCCTCGCGCATGCCGTCCCCGCCCGAGGTGGTGGCCGAGACCATCGGCCGCGCGGTGGCGGCCCGGCGGCCGCGCACGCGCTACCCGACCGGGGGCGGTGCGAAGGTGATCCTGTTCATCCAGCGCTTCCTGACCGACCGGATGGCCGACCGGCTGATGTGGCGCATGTCGCAGCGGGCGCGGTGACCGGACGCCGCTGTCGCCACTGACGGTGTCCCT
>NZ_JBYRFX010000405.1:0-3884 GCF_057815775.1 Inquilinus sp. | reverse complement strand
GAGCTCGACCGCCTGCCCGCCCACCTGATCGTGCTCGGCGGCGGCTATGTCGGGCTGGAGATGGCGCAGGCCTATCGCCGCTTCGGCAGCGCGGTGACGGTGATCGAGACCGGCGCCCAGCTGATGAGCCGGGAGGACCCGGATGTCGCGGCCGAGATGCACCGGATCCTCGGCGAGGAAGGCATCCGCTTCCTGGTGGCGGCGCAGCCCCTTGCGGTCACCGGCCGGTCGGGCAACAGCGTCGCCGTGGTCGTGCGCACGGCAGCCGGCGAACAGATTGTCGAGGGCAGCGACATCCTGGTCGCGGCGGGGCGCATTCCCAACACCGCCGGGATCGGTCTCGAAAACGTCGGGGTCGAGCTGGACGGCCGTGGCTATGTCAAGGTCAACGACCGGCTGGAGACCACCGCCCCCGGCACCTGGGCGATGGGCGAATGCGCCGGCAGCCCGCAATTCACCCATGCCTCGGTCGATGATTTCCGCATCATCCGGGACAACCTCGCCGGCGGGCAGCGCAGCACGCTCGACCGGCTGGTGCCCTATTGCGTGTTCACCGACCCGCCTTTGGCCCGGGTCGGCCTGAGCGAACGCGAGGCGCAGCAGCAGGGCATTGCCGTGCGCGTCGCCCGGCTGCCGATGCGCGCCGTGCTGCGGACCGAGGCGACGGACGAGACCGAGGGCTTCATGAAGGTTCTCATCGGCGCCGACGACGATCGCGTCCTCGGCTTCACCATCATCGGCTCGGAGGCCGGCGAGGTCATGGCCGCGATGCAGACGGCGATGCTGGCGAACCTGCCCTATCCCACGCTGCGCGACGCCGTGATCGCGCATCTGACCGTCGCCGAGGGCCTCGGCCCGCTGCTCGCGAACGTGCCGCCGCGATCGGCCTGACGGCACGAACCGGCGGCCAGGCGCACAAAAAAGGGGCGTCCCGAAGGACGCCCCCAAGTCTGGCCGCCGATACTGCGGAGGTTATTGCACCGCCTCGCCATGCAGGGCGAGGTCGAGGCCGTCGCGCTCCGCCTCTTCCGAAACCCGGATGCCCATGACCGCCTTGATCAGGAACAGCAGCACCAGGGTGATCCCGCCGCTCCAGATCAGCGTCGCCAGGACGCCTTCGACCTGGATCCAGACCTGGCCGGGGTTGCCGTACAGCAGGCCCGTGCCCGCCGAGTTGATCGCCGGGTCGGCGAAGACACCGGTCAGGATGGCGCCGACGATGCCGCCGACGCAGTGCACGCCGAACACGTCGAGCGAGTCGTCATAGCCGAGCGCCCGCTTCACTGCGGTGGCGGAGAAGTAGCAGATGATGCCGGCGACGATGCCGATCGCCAGTGCGCCCATCGGGTTGACGAAGCCGGAGGCCGGGGTGATGGCCACCAGGCCGGCCACGGCGCCCGAGATGATGCCGAGCACGCTCGGCTTGCCCTTGGCGCTCCACTCCACGAACATCCAGGCCAGCGCCGCCGCGGCGGTGGCGATGTGGGTCGCGGCAAAGGCCATGCCGGCCCCGCCCCCGGCCGTCAGCGCCGAACCGGCGTTGAAGCCGAACCAGCCCACCCACAGCAG
This sequence comes from Inquilinus sp., assembly GCF_057815775.1. Taxonomy (NCBI): domain Bacteria; kingdom Pseudomonadati; phylum Pseudomonadota; class Alphaproteobacteria; order Rhodospirillales; family Rhodospirillaceae; genus Inquilinus; species Inquilinus sp. Next base: position 2,315 of record NZ_JBYRFX010000405.1, on the reverse strand, counting down.
CGAGGCGCCGATCACCGAGAGAATGAGATTGTGCGGGGCGAAGGCATGCGCCGCGCCGGTGCCGAAGCCATGCCGCTTGCCGATGAAGATGCAGGCGACCAGGCCGGCGATGCCCGCGTTGATGTGGACCACGGTGCCGCCGGCGAAATCGAGGATGCCCTTCGAGAACAGCCAGCCATTCGACTGCCAGACCCAATGCGCGATCGGCGAATAGACGATGATCGACCACAGGGTGACGAACACCAGCAGCGACGAGAACTTCATCCGGTCGGCGAAGGCGCCGACGATCAGCGCCGGGGTGATGATCGCGAAGGTCATCTGGAACATCATGAACACGCTCTCGGGGATGGTCCCGCTGAGCGCGCCGACGTCCAGGCCCTTCAGGAAAGCGCGCGACAGGTCGCCGACATAGGCGCCGCCGGGCTGGAAGGCCAGGCTGTAGCCCAGCACCATCCAGATGATGCTGACCAGGCAGGTGATGGCGAAGCACTGCATCAGCATGGCCAGGACATTGGCCTTGCGCACCATGCCGCCGTAGAACAGCGCCAGACCCGGGATGGTCATCATCAGGACCAGCGCGCTCGAGGTCATCATCCAGGCGGTGTCGCCCGAATTCAACGTCGGTGTCGCCGGCGCCGCCGCTGCCGCATCCTGTGCCCAGGCCGGCAGCCCCGTCAGCAGGGCGGCGACCAGGCCCCCCAATCCCCAAAACGTCCGCTTCATTGAGTTGTCTCCAGCCTTCATCTTCCCGGCCGACGGTCGGCAGCCGCCCTGTCGGCACCGGCCTGAACCGCCTCTTCACTCCCGGTTAAGCAAGCCGCGTGCCGGTTTTGCCGCCGCTGCCGAAACGGGGTAGTCCGGCCCGTGAATTCGTCATACGTGTCTATTTTTTAATCACCAAAACGACCATTGACCGAAAATTGGTCAACCTTTCGTGGCAATCGCAGATGACCGTCCCACCCGTGCGCGTTAGGGTGCCGCGCCCTTCATCAGAGTGCCGCCATGACCAGGACGACCAGCCAGATCCCGCTGCCCTCCCCCGCGCCGGGCACCCAGCGCAGCGTCACCGTGCACCGCTACGGCCGGCCGGGCGCCCGGCCCAAGGCCTATATCCAGGCCGGGCTGCATGCCGATGAATTGCCGGGCATGCTGGTCGCCCATCACCTGCTGCAGCGCCTCGACGCGCTCGACGCGGCCGGGGAGATCCAGGGCGAGATCATCGTGGTGCCCAGCGCCAATCCGATCGGGCTGGCGCAATCGGTGCTGGAAGGCCATATCGGCCGCTTCGCCCTGGACGGGCGCGGCAACTTCAACCGCCACTATGCCGACCTGGCGCCGATCGTGGCGCCGCGGGTCGCCGACCGGCTGACCGACGACCCGGCCCACAATGTGGCGCTGGTGCGCGCGGCGCTGCTGGCCGCGCTGGCGGAGCAGGAGCCGGCCGACGAGGTCGGCGCCCTGCGCAAGCTGCTGCTGGGCCTGTCGATCGACGCCGACATCGTGCTCGACCTGCATTGCGACAACCGGGCGCCGATGCATGTCTATCTCGGCACCGCGCTGTGGCCCGACGCCGAGGATCTGGCCCGCGAGGTCGGGGCGGAGGTCGTGCTGCTGGCCGAGGATTCGGGCGACAACCCGTTCGACGAGGCGAATTCGGCCCCCTGGTGGGTGATCAACCGGCTGCTCGGCGGCGAACGGCCGCTGCCGCCGGCCTGCCTGGCGTCGACGATCGAGCTGCGCGGCCAGGCCGATGTCGAGGACGGCATGGCCGAGGTCGATGCCGATGCGCTGATCCGCTTCCTGCGGCGCCGCACGTTGCTGGCCGGCGACGCGGGGCCGCTGCCGGCCGCACGGTGCGAGGCGACGCCGCTGGCCGGCAACGAGATGCTGCGCGCGCCGGTCGCCGGCATCGTCACCTACGTCCAGCCGCTGGGCGCCAGGCTGAAGCGCGGCGACCATGTGGCCGACATCACCGACCCGACCGCCGATCCGGCCCGGGCGCGCACCCCTGTCCATGCCGGGGGCGACGGCGAGCTGTGGTCGCAATGCCTGCACCGGCTGGTGCGGCCGGGCGACATCATCGCGAAGATCGCCGGCGCCGAACCCATCGCCGGACGGGTGAACCTGCTGACCAGCTGAGCCGGCGGACCGGGCTGGAAAGTGGCGGGCGCACTGATTTAGCGCTCGCCTTCCCGGGCGGGACGCGGCAGGATGCCCGCCCTTGGGCCCTTGCACGGCCAGATTGCCCGTGCCACGCCACCGGAGCTTCGACCGGCAGAGTCACGGTCGCTGTCCGCCACTCGGATCGCCCGTAT
>NZ_JBYRFX010000404.1:0-6100 GCF_057815775.1 Inquilinus sp. | reverse complement strand
GCCAGATCGCCGCAGCACTGGTGCTGTCGATCCTGCCGACCCTGGCCCTGGCCCTCTACGCCCAGCGCTAACTCGTCGAAGGCCTCAGCCTCGGCGCCGTGAAGGGGTGACGACCATGGCGTTCCTGGACATCGCCGGCATTGCCAAGAGCTTCGGCAAGAGCCGCATCCTCGACGGCCTCGACCTCTCGGTCGAGAAGGGCGAGTTCACCGTCGTGTTCGGCCCGTCCGGTGCCGGCAAGACCGTGCTGCTGCGGCTGATCGCCGGTATCCTTCAGCCGGAGGCGGGCGATATCCGCATCGGCGGCGCCTCGATCCTCGACCAGGGGCCCGAGGCGCGGGACGTCGGCATGGCGTTCCAGAACTTCGCCCTGTACCCGCACATGGCGGCCTTCGAGAACATCGCCAGCCCGCTGCGGGCGCGGCGGACGACGGAACCGGAGATCCGGCGCCGCGTCCACGAGGTCGCTGAACTGCTGCGCATCGACCATGTGCTGGACCATCTGCCGAAGCAGCTGTCGAACGGGCAGAAGCAGCGCACCGCTTTGGCCCGCAGCCTGGTGTGCTCGCCGTCCGTCATCCTGCTTGACGACCCCTTGCGCAATGTCGACGCCAAGATCCGCTACGAGATGCGGCAGGAGCTGCCGCGCCTGCTGCGTGCGGTCGGCGCCACCGTCCTCTACGTCACCCAGGACTACAAAGAGGCGATGGCGCTGGGCGACCGGGTCGGCGTGCTGCTGGACGGCCGCTTCCGCCAGATCGACACCCCCGCCGGCATCTATGGCGCGCCCGACGATACCCGCATCGCCCGGCTGTTCGGCGACCCGCCGATCAACCTGATCGAGACGGCGGCGCGGGACGGCCGAATCACCATCGCCGGCACCGCCTTCCCGGCCCCGGCCGCGGCGCCCACTGCGAAGCCTTATCTGGTCGGGCTGCGGCCGGAGGATGTCGAGGTACGGTTCGAACCGGCGGAGGATGCGGTGCCGGTCGATCTGGAGGCGGTGACGCCCCTGAACGTCCGCACCGTGATGCTGCTGCGCGCCGCCGACGGCACCGAGATCCTGGCCAGCCGGCCGGAAGACCAGGCCGACGATCTGGGCCGCGGCCGGCGCCGCGCCTGGGCCAGGCTGGATCTGGGCCGTGCCCTGTATTTCGACCGGGACACCGGCGCCCGCCTGCCGGCCGCGACGGCCTGAGGAGCTGAGATGGCCACCCTGACGCTCGACGCCGTCTCCAAGATCTACGGCCCCCGCCTGTCCCACCCGATCCGCGCGGTCGACACCGTGTCGCTGGCGCTGCGCGATGGCGAGCTGGTCGGGCTGCTCGGCTCCTCCGGCTGCGGCAAGACCTCGACCCTGCGCATGATCGCCGGCTTCGAGAGCGTGTCGGAGGGCACCATCCGGATCGGCGACCGGATCATCAACACGCTGCGCCCGGCCGAACGCAATGTCGCCATGGCGTTCGAGGGCTATGCCCTGTATCCGCCGCTGACGGTGCGCGACAACATCGCCTTCAGCCTGCTGCGCGACCGCATCCCGAAGGCCGAGGTGCAGCAGCGGGTGGCCCATGTCGCGGCACTGCTGGAGATCGGCGACATCCTGGACCGCTATCCGCAGGCGATATCAGGCGGCCAGCAGCAGCGCGTCAGCCTGGCCCGGGCCCTGGTGCGGCGGGCCCAGATGTCCCTGCTGGACGAGCCGATGTCCCAGCTGGAGCCGCAGCTGCGCGCCGTGCTGCGGGCGCGGATCAAGGACTATCTGATCGAGCACAGGATGACGACGGTGTTCGTGACCCATGACCAGACCGAGGCGCTGGCGCTGGCCGACCGGATCGCGGTGATGGAGGGCGGGCGGCTGCAGCAATTCGCCTCGCCCACCGACCTGAAACGGCGCCCGGCCAATTTCTTCGTCGCCTCCTTCCTCGGCGAGCCGCCGATGAACCTGTTCCCGGCGAAGGTCATTCGCGAGAATGGCGGCCTGGCCGTCGAGGTGCGGGGCGAGGACGGCACGCCCGGCTTCCACCTGCCTTGGCCGCATGCCGGGCGCGACCTGGCCGAGGGCCGCACCGTCCATCTCGGCATCCGCGCCCATGAGATCCGCCTCGGTGCGCCGCGGCCGGGCGAGACCGCGCTGGACGGCGTGGTGGTGGCCAACCAGTGGCTGGGCGACCAGAGCCACATCGCCCTGGCCGTGGCCGGGGTGCGGCTGACCATCGTCACCGACCGGGCGCTGGCGGCCCCGGTCGACACGAGGCTGGCCCTGGCCCTGCCGGAGACCGCCCTGCACCTGTTCGACGGCGACAGCGGCCTGGCCATCGCCCATGGCGGCCGGCCGGCGGTGGCGGCAGCGGCATGAGCGCGGCGGTGACCAAGGACGTCCTGATCGGCCTCGATTCCGGCACCTCGGTGGTCAAGGCAGTGGCCTTCGACCTCGACGGCACCCAGATCGAGCATGTGATGCGGCCGAACGCGACCATCCCGGTCGATGGCAGCGGCCGCGAACAGGAGTTCGGCCGCACCTGGAAAGACGCCGCCGCAGTGCTGCGCGAGATGGCAGCGAAGCTGGACCGGCGCGGCCTGCGCGTCGCCGGCCTCGCCGTCACCGGCCAGGGCGACGGCACCTGGCTGATCGACCGCGACGGCGAGCCGATCGGCCGCGGCATGCTGTGGCATGACGGACGGTCCGGCCCGATCGTGGCGGAGCTGCATAAGAACGGCACGGCCAAGGCGGTGCAGCGCATCACCGGCACCATGCTGAACATGTCGCACCAATCCGGCCAACTGCTGTGGCTGAAGCGGCACCGGCCGGAGGCGCTGGCCCGTGCCGCCACCGCGCTCCACTGCAAGGACTGGCTGTATTTCCGCCTGACCGGCGAGCGGGCGACCGACATCGCCGAGGGCACCTTCACCTTCGGCGACTATCGCACCCGGTGCTACGACCCGGATGTGCTCGAACTGTTCGGCCTGCAGGACGAGGCCCGGCTGCTGCCGCCGATGGTGGATGGCGTGACGGACCACGCGGCCCTGACCCCGGCGGCCGCGGCGGTGACTGGCCTGCCCGCCGGCACGCCCGTGGTGCTGTGCCCGGTCGACCTGCTGTGCGCCGCGCTGGGCGCCGGGCTGTACGACCCCGAGGGCCGCGCCGGCTTCACCGTGCTGGGGTCAACCGGGGCGCATATGCGGCTGGTGTTCGGGGCCGACCGGGTGACGCTGGGCGAGGAGGTCGGCTACACCATGCCGTTCATCGTCCCGGGCAGCTACGTCTCCATGGTCTCGAACATGGCGGCGACCTTGAACATCGACTGGCTGTGCGGCGTGATCGAGGAGGTGGCGGAGGCCGCCGGGGCGACGCTTCCGAACCGCTCAGCCCTGATCGGCCTGCTGGACGGAAAGGCTGCCGCAGCGGCGCCGGGGCGCCTGCTGTACCACCCCTTCATCGCCGAGGCCGGGGAGCGCGGGCCCTTCGTCGACAGCGCCGCCCGCGCCGCGATCATCGGCCTGTCCGGCACCGCCGGGGCCGGCGACCTGATGCGGGCGATATACGAAAGCCTGGGCTTCGCCACCCGCGATTGCTACGAGGCGGTCGGCGGCGTGCCGGCGGAGATCCGCATGGCCGGCGGCGCCGCCCGCAGCGCCACCTGCCGCGGCATCGTCGCCGCTGCCGCCGATGCGCCGATCCGCCTGGTGAAACGCGAGGAGGTCGGCGCCGCCGGTGCCGCCATGGTGGCGGCGCTGTCCCTGGGCATCCTGCCCGACATCGACGCCGCCTGCGCCCGCTGGGTGTCGCCGCTGCTGGCCGAGCCTGAGGCACCCGACCCGGCGCTGGTCGCCCGCTACAACAGCCTGTTCCCGCAGTACCGCGCCAGCTACCGCAGCCTGCGCCCGGTCTGGCACGCCCTGGAAGACCTGAGGACCGAAGGATGACCCGACGCAAGGTTGCCGTGATCGGCGACCGCTTCATGCTGCCCCGCCTGTTCGTCGAGGCGCTGGAGGCCATCCCGGCGGAGCTCGACATCCGGACGCTGGAGCAGCCCTGGCCGGACGAGCCGATGGTGCATGGCTATGCCGGCACCGGCCTGGACGGGCTGAAGGAGTTCATGGGCGACCCGGACGAGATCGTCGGTTTCATCGGCGATGCCGAGATCCTGGTCACCCATCTGGCACCGATCTCGGCCGGCATGCTGGACCAGCTGCCGGAGCTGAAGCTGGTCGGCGTCAGCCGCGGCGGGCCGGTCAACATCGACATGAAGGCAGCCAAGGCGCGTGGAGTGAAGGTGGTGAACGCTCCCGGCCGCAATGCCAGCGCGGTGGCCGAGTTCACCATCGGCGCCATCCTGGCCGAGACCCGGCTGATCACCCGCGGCCACACCGCCCTGTCGCAGGGCAATTGGCGCGGCGACCTGTATCGCGCCGACATCACCGGCCGCGAGCTGTCGGAGATGACGGTCGGGGTGATCGGCTACGGCCATGTCGGCACCAAGGTGGTGCGGCTGCTGAAGGCCTTCGGCTGCCGCATCCTGGTGGCCGACCCCTATGTCCAGCTCGACCCCGCCGACAGCGCCGACGGCATCCGCCAAGTGCCGCTGGAGACGCTGCTGGCCGAGAGCGACGTGGTCACGCTGCATCCCCGCGTCACCGCCGAGACCACCGGCATGATCGGTGCCGAGGCCTTCGCCGCGATGAAGGACGGCGCCATCTTCGTCAACACCGCCCGCGGGCCGCTGGTCGACTACGACGCCCTCTATGACGCCCTGGTCTCCGGCAAGCTGCGCGGCGCCATGCTGGAGACCTTCGCGGTCGAGCCGCCGCCGGAGGACTGGCCTCTCCTGAAGCTGCCCAACGTCACCCTGACCCCGCACATCGCCGGCGCCTCGGTGAAGACTGTCACCTATGCCGCCGGGCAGATCGCCGAGGACGTCAGGCGCTATCTCGCCGGCGAACCCCTGCTCCGCCTCTGCTGACCTTTTTCCAGGAACCCATCATGTCCAAAGAACTCAAGCTGCGCACCCAGATCGTCGAAGCCTGCCGGCAGATGAATGCCAACGGGCTGAACCAGGGCACCTCGGGCAATATCAGCGCCCGCTGGGGTGATGGCATCTTGGTGACCCCGACCGGCGTGCCCTATGAGGAGATGACGCCGGACGACATCGTCGCCATGAAGCTGGACGGCAGCTGGGAGCATAACGACCATCGCCCGTCCTCGGAATGGCGCTTCCACCTCGATATCCACCGCAGCAAGCCTGAGGTGAACGCCATCGTCCACTGCCACCCGATGTATTCGACCATCCTGGCGATCCGAAATGTCGGGATCCCGGCGCTGCACTACATGATCGCGGCCGCCGGCGGCCCGTCGATCCCCTGCGCGCCCTATGCCACCTACGGCACGCCGGAACTGTCGGAGCACGCGATCGCCGCGCTGCAGGGCCGCACCGCCTGCCTGCTGGCCAATCACGGCATGATCGCCACCGGCTCGGCGCTGGGCAAGGCGATGTGGCTGGCAGTCGAGGTCGAAACCCTGGCCAAGCAGTATGTCTACGCCCTGATGCTGGGCGGCCCGGTGTGCCTGCCCGCCGAGGAAATCGACCGGGTGATCGAGAAGTTCAAGGATTACGGCCCGCGCCCGAAGCAGGCGGCCTGAGCGGCGATGGAGTCTGGGGCAGGGCAGGAGAACGGGGCCGTCGTCGACCTGCTGGTGGTCGGCGGCGGCGTCAACGGCGCCGGCATCGCCCGGGATGCGGTGGGACGCGGCCTGTCGGTGCTGCTGTGCGAGAAGGGCGACCTGGCCGAGGGCACGTCGAGCCGCAGCGGCAAGCTGGTGCATGGCGGGCTGCGCTATCTCGAATATTACGAGTTCCGCCTGGTGCGCGAGGCGCTGATCGAGCGCGAGGTGCTGCTGGCGGCGGCACCGCACATCATCTGGCCGATGCGCTTCGTGCTGCCGCATGACCGCGGCCTGCGCCCGGCCTGGCTGCTGCGGCTGGGGCTGTTCCTGTACGACCACATCGGCGGGCGGAAGCGGCTGCCGGCGACCCGCACCTTGGACCTGCGGCAGGACCTCGCCGGGGCGCCGCTGCAGCCGCAATACATCAAGGGCTTCGAA
>NZ_JBYRFX010000403.1:0-1804 GCF_057815775.1 Inquilinus sp. | reverse complement strand
CAGGGCGACGGCGAGGTCTGCATCACCGCGATCGAGACCGCGCTGCGCGGCACGTTCCAGCTGATCGTCCGCGACGACCTGGCCTTCACCTATCCCCGGGCCGAGACCCCGACCCACCACATCACCATGGGCATGGACCCGGACCTCGACCAATGCGCCGTCATGGCACTGCGCGACATGATCGTGCTGCTGGGCGAAACCGCCGGCCTGTCGCGCGAGGACGCCTACACCCTGTGCAGCCTGGCCGGTGACCTGCGCATCACCCAGACCGTCAATGGCTGCAAGGGCGTGCACATGATGATGGCGAAGAAGCTGCTGCGCCGCTGATTAAGAGTCAGCTGCCCTCGATCGACACGCCCTTGAGCCGGATCAGCCCGTCCGGCGACGGCACGAAGCCCTTCACCGTCTTGGCGAGCGCGTAGAGCCAGGGCTGGTGGTAGAGATAGATCATCGGCAGCTCGTCCTGCAGCGTGTCCTGCACCTTGTCGTACAGCGCCTTGCGGGCGGCGGGGTCGTTGGTCGACCGGGCGTCGTTCATCAGCTTGTCGATATCGGCGCTGCAGAAACCGGAATAGTTCAGCCCGGCACCGCAGGTGATGAACTGGTACAGGTTGCCGTCGGGGTCGTAGCGGCCGGACCAGCCGAGCTGCACCACCTGGTAATCCCCGGCCTGGGCCTGGTTGAGCATCGAGGCGAATTCCACCGGGCGCAGGGTGATGTCGAAACCGGCTTCGGCCGCCATCGACTGGATCAGCTCGGCCACCTGCTGGATGGTGGTGCTGGTGGCGAAGGTCAGGTCGAAGGCGACCCGGTCATAGCCGGCTTCGGCGAGTAGCTGCCGGGCCTTCGCCACATCGCGCGCGGCGACCGGGAGGTCCGCCCGGCGATAGGGGCTGCCCGGGGCGAAGGGCTGCCGCGTCGGCTCGAAGGTGCCGGCGCCGACGACCTGGTTGATGACGTCGCGATCGATGGCGAGCTGCAGCGCCTGGCGCACGCGCCTGTCGCGGCCGAGCGGGCCGTCGGCGCCCTTGCCTTTGCCGACATTGATGGTCAGGCCCTGGTAGCCGACGCTGGTCACCTTGGCGAGCTGCAGAGCGGGGTCGGCCTCGACCGCCGGGACGTCGGACGGCGCCAGCCGTTCCAGCATGTCGAGATCACCGGATTGCAGGTTGGCCAGGCGGATCGTGGTGTCCGGGATGGTCAGGAAGATCACCCGGTCGAAATGATAGGCGGCGGCGTCGCGATAGCCGGCGAACTTCTCCAGCACGATGCGGTTGTTCTGCTCGCGCTCGACGAATTTGTACGGGCCGGAGCAGATCGGGTTCTGGCTAACCTCCTGCCCCGGCGCGAAGGCCGCGGGCGACATCATCATGCCGGCCCGGTTCGACAGCTGTGGCAGCAGCGTCGGGTCCGGATGGTCGAGCGTGATGGCGATGGTCATGTCGTCGACCACATCGACGCTCTTCACCGATTGCAGCTCGCTCTTGCGCATGCTGTCCGGCAGGGTGCGGGCGCGATCGAGATTGGCCTTGGCCACCGCCGCGGTCAGGGGCGAGCCGTCATGGAAGATGACGCCCGGCCGCAGCGTCAGGGTCAGCCGGGTGTCGCCGTCTCTCCAGGACCATGCCGTGGCCAGCTTGGGCTGGACCACCAGATCCGGGCCGATGGCGACCAGGCTGTCGCACAGCGAGGCGAACACGACCTCTCCGACGAAGGTCCGCGACCGGTGCGGGTCAAGCACGTCGGGGTCGTCCTGGATGCCGATGCGGAAATCGCGCGCCGATGCGGCGGTGCTGAGCAGCAG
>NZ_JBYRFX010000402.1:0-2587 GCF_057815775.1 Inquilinus sp. | reverse complement strand
TTCGACGCTCATCCGCGACTGGCCATCATCATCGGCCATATGGGCGAAGGCCTGCCCTATTCGATGTGGCGGGTCGACAACCACAACAAGTGGATGAGCGAGCAGAACCGCTACCCGGCGAAACGCAAGATCGCCGAGTATTTCAGCGACAACTTCTACATCACGACGTCGGGCAACTTCCGCACCCAGACACTGATCGACGCGATGCTGGAGATCGGCGCGGACCGGATCCTGTTCTCGGCCGACTGGCCGTTCGAGAACATCGACCACGCCTCGGCCTGGTTCGACACCAGCGCCATCTCGGAAAACGACCGCCAGAAGATCGGCCGTGACAATGCCCGGGGGCTCTTCCGGCTGTAGGTCACGGCCGGACCAATTGCCGGAAACAGGGCAAACAATTCATCAATCGGGAGGGACGGCATGAGTGCGGTGAGCGGGATCGATGTGCATGAAGAGCTGGCGGGGGCCGAAATCGGCCCCTTCCACAAGACCCTGGGCATCCTGATCGCCCTGATCACGCTGTTCGACGGCTACGACACCTTCAACCCGGCCTATGTCATCCACTATGTGGCGCAGCCCTGGGGGCTGGGGCCGGGGCAGGCGGGCTTCCTCGTCAGCTCCGGCCTGATCGGCTTCCTGGTCGGCGCCGCCGGCCACGGCATGGTGGCCGACCGCTTCGGCCGGCGCGGCACCTTGATCGCCGGCCTGTGGATCGTCAACGTCTTCACCCTGCTGACGGCGCTGCTGGCCACGGATTTCTGGAGCTATTGCGGCCTGCGGGTGCTGACCGGAATCGGCCTCGGCGTGCTGCTGCCGCTGGCCACCACCTATATCAACGAGCTGGCGCCGCGGCGGGTCAGCAATAGGTTCTCGCTGTGGGGCGTCGCGCTCGGCTGGTCGGCCGGCGGCATGTGCGCCGGCCTGGTCGGCGTGTTCCTGACCCCGATCTATGGCTGGCAGGTGCTGTACTATCTCGGCGTGCTGTCGCTGCCGCTGACCTTCGTGGTCCAGGCCATCCTGCCGGAAAGCCCGAAATTCCTGGCCGCCAGCGGCCGCACCGACGCGCTGCGCGACCTGCTCGGCAAGCTGCGGCCGGACCGGCGGGCGGCCTATGCCGGCGCCAGCTTCCACGTCGCCGAACGCCCGGCCGCGGGCAACCCGATCGCCGGCCTGCTGGTGCCGCGCTATCGCCGCACCTCGATCACGATCTGGCTGACCGCCTTCCTCAGCCTGTTCGCGATCTTCGGCCTCACCGGCTGGGTCCCGACCGTGATGATGCAGCGCGGCGAGACCTTCGCGGCTTCCTTCGCCTTCGGCGCGCTGATGCAGGCGGCCTCGTTCCTCGGCGGTCTGCTGCTGGCGCTGCTGGCCGACCGGCGCCTGGCCCTGGCACCGCGCTACCTCGCGGCGTGGTGGGCGATCGGCGGGCTCGGGGTGATATCCCTGGTGTTCGTTGGCGGCCATGCGGTGAACATCGGCATCGTCACCCTGGCCGGCTTCTGCATCGTCGGCGCCCAGCATGTGCTGAACAACTTCACCGCCGGCTCCTATGACACCGAGGTGCGCGCCAGCGCCGTCGGCATGGAGCTGGGCGTCGGCCGGGTCGGGGCCGTGCTCGGCCCCTTCGTCGCCGGCCTGCTGCAGCAGGCGACCGGTGGGCCGCAGGGGGTGTTCTGGGCGATCGGCTGTGCCGCCTTGATCGCCGCCTGCTCCATCGGCTCGCTCGGCTGGCGCGCCGCATCGGCGCCGGTCGGCGCCGATGCGGTGGCCGGCGGCTAGCCCGCCTCCGGCATCGCCTTCCGGATCCAGCCCTGGAAGGCGCGCAGGTTGATCTCCTTCTCGCCCAGCACGCCGGTGCCGTATGCGCTGCCGGCGAGGCCTTGCTGCACCGATCGGATCAGTGCTGCATCCTCGTCATGCACCCGGTTGTTCACCCGCAGGTTCAGCCGCCGCGTCACCTGCATGGCGCGGCGGTCGTCCGGCCGGGCATAGGCCCGCCAGCGCAGGGTCGACCGGCCGGGGCCGGCGGGCAGGATGTGGAAATAATCCAGCATGTCCGATACAGCTCCAGCGACACCGCCGGGTACAGGAACAGGTAGGTCCAGCGCCGCTTCAGCGCCTCCGGCAGGTGCGGCACGTCGGGCAGCACCCGGCCATAGGCGCGGGTCGACCAGCCGCCATCCGGATCGCGGCGCAGCGCATGGCTCAGCCGGATGGTCCGGGTCTCGTCATCCGGCTCGCGGTCATAGGCGCCGGACATCAGCCCGAACAGGCCGGGATGGCCGGTCGGGAAGTGGTAGTCCTCGAGATAGTTGTCCCAGACGTTCTTCCAGTCGGCGTCGATCTCGCCGATCCAATAGTCGGCGATCGGCACCATCTCCTCGATCCGGTGCGCCGCCAGTTCGGCGGCATAGGGGGCATAGCGTTCGGCCACCGACGGGCCGCCGGAGGCGAAGCGCAGGAAGACGAAGCCGGCGAACACCTCGCTGTCCAGCGGCACCAGGCTCAGGCCCGAGGTGTCGATCTCCGGAAAGGACTTGGCCGCCGCGACGGCGCGCAGCCGCCCGTCCCAGGCATAGCACCAGGC
>NZ_JBYRFX010000401.1:0-1640 GCF_057815775.1 Inquilinus sp. | reverse complement strand
GATCGAGCCGGGCGCCGGAGCTGACCCCCTTGTAATAGAGCGGCACGCCGATGCTCTGCAGCGGCAGGCCGGTGGTGTCCATGGCCCCGGCGTCCAGGAGGACGAAGGTGTCGCCGGCGGCGTGGCCGCCGGTGAAGACATCCGAACCGCGCCGGCCGCGCAGCAGGCCGGACAGCGTCCAGGTGCCGGGTGCCGTCTCCTCCGCCCGCCGGAACTGGATGATCTCGGCTTGGCCATCGCCGCGGATCAGCGCGGCGGCATTGGCGCCGTTCAGCATCTCAAGCTGGGTCACGTTGGACAGGCCGCGGTCGAGGTTGGTGGCCAGCAGCACGACAAGCTGCGAGTCCTCGTCGGTCGACCAGGGCCGCGCGACATCCGGCAGTGCGTTCATCGCCGTGCCCCAGGTGATCTCTGCCGAGGTGTCGGCGATGATCTCCAGCGTCGCCGGATCGGACCCGCGGTAGGCGATACCGGATCGCCAGCCATCCTGGCCGTAGCCGCCCATGGCCACATAGGCGCGGGTCGAACTGCCGCCGCCATCGTCCTGGTCGCGCAGCAGCACCGTGTCCAGGATGATCAATCGGGTCGGGCCGGCGTAGGGCAGCGTCTGCACGGGGAAGTCGCCGGGGTCGGCCTTCACGATCGAGACGTACTGCGCCGCCTCCTCGCTGACGGCCTTGGCCTCGATCGTCATGTCGGCGCCAAGATCGACCGCGGTCAGTCGCATCCGGTGGACCGAGCCGTCCTTCATGGTGATCTGGACGATATCGGCCGGATCGAGGTCCGCATGCGTCCAGCTCAGGGCGTGCTCGTAGTCGACGCGCTCGGTCCAGGCGGAATACAGGATCTTCTCCGCCTGCTGCTTGGCCATGTCGGCGCCGGCCGCCGCCGCGATCTGGATGCCGACCTTGTTCGAACTCCACATCGTCGGCTGCGGCGTCTGCATGCGCCGGACGGTGACGGTCTGCTCCTGATAGTCGCGGGCGATGTCGGCGAAGGTGATGCTGACCGTCGACGGCAGATCGACTTCCTGGCGCCGGGTCTCGCCGAACTTCACGGCGTCACCGTCGCGCAGCAGGTCATCCTCGGTCAGCTGTCGGGCGACCGGCCGGCCCCGGCGCTGGAACCGCAGCTTGCCGTCGCGTTCGACGCCGTCCAGGAGGAACAGGTCCACCAGCGGCTGGATGCACTCTTTGGCGGCGATCTGGCGTGCCACGGCATAGCCGGGGATGACGTCGGTCAACTCGCTGACATCGATGTCCGATGCGGCCAGGCCGACCAGGCCGCAGATGTCCGAGACGATCTGCGAGACCGGCTCGCCAGCGCCATTCACCCGGTTGATGCTGATCCGCGTCGGGCCGGAGTTGGCGCGGTTCGACAGGACGATGACCGTGTCGGTGTCGCCATCGTAGCATTGCGCACCGACGCCCCCGAAATCGGTGCCCCAGCTTCTGTCGAGGGACAGCACCGCGCCGGTGGTGGTGTCGATCTGCTGCAGCGCGCCGCTTTCGATCAGGACGTAACGGCCCCGCCGCAACCGAAACTGGCCCGTGGACGAGGCGTCATAGTTCATCCGGACGAAGCTCTGCGTCTTCCAGACCAAGCCAGAGCCTTCGCGGACCTTGAGCGTGTATTGCGTG
>NZ_JBYRFX010000400.1:0-7061 GCF_057815775.1 Inquilinus sp. | reverse complement strand
GACCAGCATGCTGAAGCCCAGCGCGGCCGCCGCCTCCTCGATCCCCAGCAGCACTTCGGAGAAGAACGGGTTGCCGATATCGGGCACCAGCACCAGGATCTGCCGCGCCTCCTGCCGCCGCAGCCCGCGCGCCATCGGGTTCACGGCATAGCCGGTGCGGCGCACCGCCGCCTCCACCCGCTCGCGGGTCTCCGCCGTCACCAGCGGCGATCCGGTCAGCGCCCGGCTCACGGTCGCCACCGAAACCCCGGCCAGCCGGGCGATGTCGACCATCTTGACGCGGCTCCGCTCCTTCGCAGGGTTGGGCAATATTCACTCCCGGATTCGACGGTTGACGGCTCAATGTAATCGATTGTACGATCCGGTCAAAATACGGATTGTGCTGCTGCACAAGTGTTCGCTGCCCACTCTATGGGCGGCGATGGGTCCGATGAGCCAAAGCTCGAATAAAGCGAGGGAGGGAGCCTATGCGTTTTTCCCAGAAACTCCTGTTGTCTGCCGCTTTTTGCAGTGCAATAGCGGGGCCGGGGTTGATCGGGTCTGGCGCGGCATCGGCGCAGACGGTCGACGTCATCCATTGGTGGACCAGCGGCGGCGAGTCCAAGGCGATCAACGTCTTCGCCGAGGCCTATAAGAAGCGCGGCGGCACCTGGATCGACAGCGCCGTGGTCGGCGGCACCGCGGCGCGGCTGTCGGCGATGAACCGGATCGCCGGCGGCGACGCGCCGGGCGCGATCCAGTGGAACATCGGCGTTGCCGTGACCAACCTGGCCAAGGAAGGCCTGCTCTCCGATCTCGACGACCTCGCGGCGGCCGGCAAGTGGCAGGAGAACCTGCCGCCGATCATCGTCAAGAACGCCAGCTATGACGGCCATTTCTACGCCGTGCCGACCGACATCCATGGCGACAACTGGCTGTGGTATTCGACCAAGATCTTCCAGGATGCGGGGGTCGAGCCGCCGAAGACCTGGGACGAGTTCTTCACCGTCGCCGACAAGATCAAGGCCAAGGGCTACATCGCGCTCGGCCTCGGCGGCGAGCCGTGGCAGGAGGCGCTGCTGTTCCGCTCCGTCCTGATCGGCGCCGGCGGCAAGGAAACCTACCGCAAGGTCTATGTCGACCATGACGCCACGGCGGCGGGCGGGCCGGAGATGGTGAAGGCGTTCGAGACCTTCGGCCGGCTGCGCGGCTATGTCGACCAGGGCAGCTCCGGCCGCAAATGGAACGACACCACGGTCATGGTCGCCACCAACAAGGCGGCGATGCAGATCATGGGCGACTGGGCCAAGGGCGAATTCGCCGCCGCCGGGCTGACCCCGGGCAAGGAATTCGGCTGCGCCCGGCCGCCGGGCAACCAGGACGCCTATGTCCTGACCGTCGATGTCTTCGCCTTCCCGAAGCTGGACGACCCGGAGAAGACCAAGGCCCAGCGGATGCTGGCCGAGGTGATGATGGACCCGGCCAACCAGGTCGCGTTCAACAAGTTCAAGGGCGCCCTGCCGGCCCGGATGGACGCCGATGTCGGCACGCTCGATATCTGCGCCCAGGAAGGCCAGGAGGTCATGTCCAAGGTCGAGAACCAGCTGCCGAACACGGCGCTGGCCTTCAGCAACGACGTCGAAGGCCAGATCCAGGACCTGCTGACCCAGTTCTGGACCAACCCCGACATGAAGCCGGAGGACGCGGCCAAGCAGTTCTCCGACATCGTGGCCAATGCCGACAGCTGACCAACTCTGACTGATCCCCTCAACCGGACCTGCCGGCGGCTCACCCGCCGGCAGGCCTCAGGGAGAGACCATGGCTGCGCTCCGCATCCGCCACCTGACGGCCAAGGCCGTGCTCACGCCGACCGTGCTGGTCATGGCGGTGTGCTTCTACGGCGCCATCCTGTGGACCATCTACATCTCCTTCACCCGGTCCAGCCTGGTGCCGAATTACGGCTTCGAGGGGCTGTTCCAGTACGTCAGGCTGTTCAACACCGCGCGCTGGTACACCGCCTTCGGCAACATGTTCGTGTTCGGCGGGCTGTTCATCGCCGCGGCCCTGGTGCTGGGCACGCTGCTGGCGGTGCTGATCGACCAGAAGGTGAAGGGGGAGGGGGTGTTCCGCACCATCTTCCTGTACCCGCTGTCGATGTCCTTCATCGTCACCGGCCTGGCCTGGCAATGGTTCCTGAACCCGACCATGGGGCTGCAGGCTTTCGTCCGCGGCCTGGGTTGGGACGGCTTCGTCTTCGACTGGATCGTCGACCGCGACCGCGCCATCTACACCATCGTGCTGGCCGCGATCTGGCATTCCTCCGGCCTGATCATGGCGATCATGCTGGCAGGGCTGCGCGGCATCGACGGCGAGATCTGGCGCGCCACCCGGATCGACGGCATCCCGCGCTGGCGCACCTATGTCTCGGTGGTGCTGCCGATGCTGCGGCCCCTGATCGTCACCTGCGTCGTGCTGCTGTCGATCGCGGTGGTCAAGAGCTACGACCTGGTCGTCGCCATGACCCGGGGCGGCCCGGGCAACGCCACCGACATGCCGGCCAAGTTCGTCACTGACCTGACCTTCGAACGCGCCAATATTGGCTTGGCCTCGGCCGGCGCCGTGGTCATGCTGGTCGCGGTGCTGGCGGCGCTGTCGCCCTATCTCTACATCGAGCTGTCGCGGAGGAACCGATGACCGACGCCGTCGTCGCCCCCACGCGGTCGCAGAGCCTGCCCCGCGCCATCCGCCGCCCGGTGCGCAAGCTCTCCGGCAGCCGGGCCGGGCTCTATGCCTTCCTGGTGCTGGCCGCGCTGTTCTTCGCCATCCCGCTGCTGATCGTGTTCTCGACCTCGCTGAAATCGATGGACGAGATCCGCGAAGGCTCGATCTTCGCCCTGCCGATGGCGCCGACCCTGGATGCCTGGGGCAAGGCCTGGCTGTCGGCCTGCACCGGCCTGTTCTGCGACGGGCTGCATGTCGGCTTCTGGAATTCGGTGCGCATCCTGGTGCCCAGCGTGATCCTGTCGGTGCTGGCCGGCGCGCTGAACGGCTACGCCCTGGCGCAGTGGCGCTTCCGCCGCGCCGACCTGATCCTGACCATGCTGATGCTGGGCGCCTTCATCCCGTATCAGGTGATCCTGTATCCGCTGGTCAAGATCTTCTCCAATCTCGGCCTGTACGGCACGCTGCCCGGCATCGTGGTGATCCACGTCATCTTCGGCCTGCCGACCATGACGCTGATCTTCCGCAACTTCTATGCCGGCATTCCGGAAGAACTGGTCAAGGCGGCCCGGGTCGACGGCGCCGGCTTCTTCCGCATATTCTTCCAGATCATGCTGCCGATGTCGGTCAACATCCTGATCGTCGCCGTCATCCTGCAGGTCACCGGCATCTGGAACGACTATCTGCTCGGGCTGATCTTCGCCGGCCGCGACAACCTGCCAATGACGGTCCAGCTCAACAACATCGTCAACACCACCACCGGAACGATCGAGTACAATGTGAACATGGCGGCGACCATGCTGACCGCAATCCCGCCGCTGCTCGTGTACTTCGTTTCCGGCCGGTACTTCGTCCGTGGCATCGCCTCGGGCGCCGTGAAGGGATAGGCCCATGTCCTCCGGCATCTCGATCCGCAGCCTGAACAAGTCCTTCGGCCCGCTGCAGGTGCTGCGCGAGATCGACATCGAGGTCGATCCCGGCGCCTTTACCGTGCTGCTCGGCCCGTCCGGCTGCGGCAAGTCCACTTTGCTCAACGCCATCGCCGGCCTCGACGACGTCGATTCCGGCGAGGTGGTGATCGGCGGCGTCGACGTCACCGATGCCGAGCCGAACGCCCGCGGCCTGGCCATGGTGTTCCAGTCCTATGCGCTGTACCCGACCATGACGGTGCGCCGGAACCTGTCCTTCGGCCTGCGCGTCAGCCGCATGCCGAAGGCGGAGGTCGAGAAGCGCGTCGCCTGGGCCGCCGACCTGCTGCAGATCCGCGAACTGCTGGACCGCAAGCCGGGCCAGCTGTCGGGCGGCCAGCGCCAGCGCGTGGCGATCGGCCAGGCCCTGGTGCGCGACGCCAAGGTGTTCCTGTTCGACGAGCCCTTGTCCAACCTCGACGCCAAGCTGCGCACCGAGATGCGGGTCGAGATCAAGCGCCTGCACCAGGAGCTCGGCACCACCATCGTCTACGTCACCCACGACCAGATCGAGGCGATGACGCTGGCCACCCGGATCGCCGTGATGAAGGGCGGCCAGGTCGAGCAATATGCCGACCCGCAGACCCTGTACGAGAAGCCGGCGACCCTGTTCGTGGCCGGCTTCGTCGGGTCGCCGGCGATGAACTTCCTGCCCGCCACCCTGGTCGGCGGCAGCGGCATCACCGCCCGGATCGAGGGCCACGACCTGCCGCTGGCCGATTATCCCTTCCTGGCCACGCCCGCGGCGGGGGACGAGATCGTGCTCGGCGTCCGGCCGGAGGATATCGGCCTGGCCGAGGACGGCGCGCCTGGCGTGGTGGTCGAGGCGCCGCTGGCCTTCATGGAACCGATGGGCGCCGACACGCTGGCCTGGTTCGACCTGGCCGGCAAGCGCGTTTCCGTCCGCCTGCAGCCGCAGCGGGCCCGGGCCGTGACGGGCAGCGCCCGGCTGGCGCTCGACCTGTCCAAGGCCTCCGTGTTCAGCACCCAGACAGAACGCCGGCTCTAAGGCCGGCCTCGGACCAAAGACGCCGGCTCTGAGTGCCGGCTGCAACCCAAGAGGAAGCGATGTCCACTCCGGATGTGATCTCCATCCAGCTCTACAGCCTCCGCAACTATGGCGACCTCGACAAGCAGCTCGACGCCGTGGCCGCCGCCGGCTACCGCCATGTCGAGACGATCCAGTCGCATTTCGACGATGCGGCCGGCACCCGCCGCAAGCTGGACAGCCGCGGCCTGACCGCGTCCTCCGGCCATATCGGCCTGCCGGCGCTGCGCGAGCGGCTGGACTGGGTGGTCGAGGGTGCCAAGACGGTCGGCCTGACCCAGCTGTTCATGCCGGCCCTGCCGACCGAGGAGCGCAAGGGCGGCGGCGCGCATTGGCGCAAGGCGGGGCAGGAGCTGGGCGAATTCGCCGCCCGGCTGGCCGACCGCGGCATCGAGCTCGGCTACCACAACCATCATTGGGAGCTGGAGGCGGCGGAGGATGGCCGCCCGGTGCTGGCGCATTTCTTCGAGGGCGCCAACGGCCATCCGCTGGCCTGGCAGGTCGACGTCGCCTGGCTGGCGCGCGGCGGGGCCAACCCGTCGGACTGGCTGGTGCAGCAGAAAGACCGGGTGATCTCCGCCCATGTGAAGGACATCGCCCCGGCCGGCCAGAAGACCGACGAGGATGGCTGGACCGATGTTGGCACCGGCACGCTGGACTGGCCGCGGCTGTGGCGCGAATGCCGGGACGCGGGCGCGGAGTGGATGGTGGTCGAGCACGACAACCCGAAGCACCCCGACGCCTTCGTCAAGGCGAGCTACGACTTCCTCAAGCACCTGCCGGCCTGACCCTCTTTCGGCTGGAGAGGCTCGGCGCTGCCGCTTGTCTTCTTCCCTCCCTGTCATTGCCGGGCTTGACCCGGCAATCCAGAGGCTGTCGACAGTTTCTGGATGCCCGGATCAAGTCCGGGCATGACAGCAGGAGGGGAAGGAAGGCAGGGAGGCGCCACCGGCCGAACCGACAGCACCACCCCCCGGAGACCTTCCCATGACCCCCGTCATTCTCGGCATCATCGGCTGCGGCAACATCAGCGACGCCTATTTCAACGGCGCCGCCCGCTCGGCCCTGGTGCGCGTCAAGGCCTGCGCCGACCTGCGGCGCGAGGCCGCCGAAGCCAAGGCGAAGCAGTTCGGCGTCACCGCCCTGTCGGTGGACGAACTGCTGGCCGACCCGGAGATCGACATCATCATCAACCTGACCGTGCCGCTGGCCCAAGCCGCGGTCGGGCTGCAGATCGTGTCGGCCGGCAAGCATGTCTATCTCGAGAAGCCGTTGGCCGCGACCCTGGCCGATGCCCGGGCGCTGACCCGGGCGGCTGCGGCCGCCGGCGTCCGCGTCGGCTGCGCGCCCGACACCTTCCTGGGCGGTGCCCACCAGGCCTGCCGCCGGGTGATCGACGAAGGCCGCATCGGCCAGGTCGTCGGCGGCGCCGCGGCGGTGATCTCGCGCGGCATGGAAAGCTGGCACCCGAACCCGGAATTCTTCTTCAAGCCGGGCGGCGGGCCGGTGCTCGATGTCGGGCCGTACTACGTCACCCAGCTGATCAACCTGCTCGGGCCGGTGAAGCGCGTCGCCGCCGTCACCACCAAGGGCTACCCGACCCGCAAGGTCACCAGCGAGCCGTTGAACGGCCAGATCATCCAGGTCGAGGTGCCGACCACGGTCAACGGCGTGCTGGAGTTCGAAAGCGGCGCCAACATTTCGCTCACCGCCTCCTGGGACGTGTGGAAGAACAAGCGCATCCCGTTCGAGATCTACGGCACCGAAGGCTCGCTGCTGGTGCCCGATCCGAACTTCTTCGGCGGCGCGCCGCAGGTCAGCGCCCAGGGCGGCGACTGGCAGGATGTCGACATCTCGGCCCATCCCTTCGGTGTGCCGAACCGGCCGACCAAGGACGGCCGGTCGGTGGCCGACTATCGCATCATCGGCGCGCTGGACATGGCGATGGCGATCCGCGAGGGCCGGCCGCACCGCGCCTCCGGCGACCTGGCGCTGCATGCGCTGGAGGCGATGGAGGCGTTCGCCCTGTCCTCGACCGAAGGCCGGCATGTGACGATCGAAAGCGTCTGCCAACGCCCGGACCCGGTGCCCCTGGGCGCCGACGAGTCGGTGTTCGTGACCGCGCGCAAGGCGGCTTAAGGGAAAGGGGGCAAGGGCTCATTCCTTGTCCCCGCACTCCCTTTCACTGTCATCCTCGGGCTTGACCCACGGGTGTCCGGTTGAGAAAAGGTGGACAGGGCGCACGGTGTTGATTCAGCTCGAGTTCAGGACGTTGGCGCGTCACCTGGACACGAACGGAGCAACACCGTGCGGCATCACAATAGCGTGTTCCACGATCTGCTGAA
>NZ_JBYRFX010000399.1:0-2443 GCF_057815775.1 Inquilinus sp. | reverse complement strand
GAGGCCGGCGATGGCGTTCAGCAGGGTGGACTTGCCGCAGCCGGACGGGCCCAGCAGCACGGTGAAGGCGCCGGGATCGACCTCGATGTCGATCTCGCGCAGCACATGCAGCGGGCCGTAGGACTTGTTGAGGCTGCGGATCTGAATGCCGGTGGACATGTGCGTTACCCCTTCACGGCGCCCGAGGCAATGCCGCGGACGAAATACCGGCCGGAGAGGAAGTAGACGAGCAGCGGCGGAATCGCGGTCAGCACCGTTGCCGCCATGTTGACGTTGTACTCGACCGTCCCGGTGGTGGTGTTGACGATGTTGTTGAGCTGGACCGTCATCGGCAGGTTGTCGCGGCCGGCGAAGATCAGCCCCAGCAGGTAGTCGTTCCAGATGCCGGTGACCTGCAGGATCACGGCGACGATCAGGATGTTGACCGACATCGGCAGCATGATCTGGAAGAAGATGCGGAAGAAGCCGGCGCCGTCGACCCGCGCCGCCTTCACCAGTTCCTCCGGGATGCCGGCGTAGAAGTTGCGGAAGATCAGGGTCATCGTCGGCAGGCCGAAGATGACGTGGATCAGAACGATGCCCGGCAACGTGCCGTAGAGGCCGAGGTTGGAGAAGATCTTGACCAGCGGGTACAGGATCACCTGGTAGGGGATGAACGCCCCCAGCATCAGCGCGGTCAGGATCTTGTCGGCATGGCGGAAGCGCCATTGCGCCAGGGCGTAGCCGTTCAGGGCGCCGGCCAGCACCGACAGGATGACGCTGGGGATCAGGATCCGGACCGAGTTCCAGAAGCCGACATGCAGCCCGTCGCAGAACAGGCCGGTGCAGGCCGACAGCCAGGCCTTGCCCCAGGCGTCGAGTGTCGGCGCCATCGGCAGGGCGAAGATCGAGCCTTCGCGGATCTCGTCCATCGACTTCAGCGAGGTCGAGAACACGATCAGCAGCGGGATGGCGAAGAACAGCGCGGCCAGCACCAGGAAGGCATAGAGCCCGGCCCGGCTGCCGGAAAGCTTGCGCACCGGGCGGCGGATGGCGCGCGGGATGCCCTGAGACCGCGCGGGGGCGACGACGGCGTCGGTCATCGGTTCCTCCGCGACAGCTCGATGTAGAGATAGGGCGACAGCGCCGCCAGCACCGCGACCAGCATCACCACGGCGCCGGCCGAGGCCAGGCCGATATTGGCGCGTTCGAAGGTCAGGTCGGTGACGAACTTGGCCGGCAGGTCGGTGGCGTTACCGGGGCCGCCCTTGGTCATGGCGACGACCAGATCGTAGCTTTTCACCACCGCGATCGACAGCAGCACGACGCAGGTGACGACCAGCGGTCGCAGCATCGGCAGCACGATCGATATGTAGGTGCGCCAGCGCGGGATGCCCTCGACCCGGGCGGCGCGCCAGATCTCATGGTCGATGCCGCGCAGCCCCGCCAGCATGATCGCCATGATCAGGCCGGAGGAATGCCAGACCGCGGCCAGCACCAGGGTGTAGATCGCCCGGTCGCGGTCGACGATCCAGTCGAAGGCGAAGCTGTCCCAGCCCAGGCCGCGGACGAAATCCTGCAGCCCCATGGTCGGGTTCAGGAACCACTGCCAAGCCAGGCCGGTGACGATGAAGGACATCGAGAAGGGATACAGGAAGATCGAGCCATCAGCCCCTCGGCGCGCACCCGCTGGTCGATCAGCACCGCCAGCACGAAGCCCACCGCCAGGGCGGCGGCGATGAACAACACGCCGAACACCGCGATATTGGCCACCGACGCCTGCCAGCGCTCGTTGTCGGCCAGGCTTTCATACTGCCTGATGCCGACGAAGACCGAGCTGGGCAGCATGCGGGAGTTGGTCAGCGAGATCCACACCGTCCATCCGGTGGTGCCGCAATACACCACCAGCGCCACCAGCATGGCCGGCAGCATGGCGGCATGGGCGGCGGCTCGCGAGCCGATATGGCGCGCCATCTCCGGCTCACAGCTTCTGCGTCAGGG
Source organism: Inquilinus sp. (assembly GCF_057815775.1). Classification (NCBI taxonomy): domain Bacteria; kingdom Pseudomonadati; phylum Pseudomonadota; class Alphaproteobacteria; order Rhodospirillales; family Rhodospirillaceae; genus Inquilinus; species Inquilinus sp. The sequence continues at coordinate 463 of NZ_JBYRFX010000399.1, read as the reverse complement.
CGGTGCCGACACGGGTGACGAAGGCCTCGGGCGTCATCGACTGGTCGTTCCAGAACTGCGAGACCAGATCCTCCACCGCGCCGGTGATGGCCGGCAGGGCGAGCAGCTCGTTGGCCGGCACCTGGGCGGATTTATCGGCCAGGATGCCGGCGGCCTTGCGGGCGCAGGCGTCCAGGCTGCTGACATCGACATCCAGCCGCACCGGGATGGAGCCCTTCTTCTGCGCGAAGGCGATCTGGGTGGCGGGTTCCAGCATGACGGTGGCCAACTTGAGCTGGGTCTTGGTCACCTCGGCGTTCTTCTGCGCGGGGAAGGCGAACACGTCGCCGCCGAGCACATAGCCGGCCGATGTGCCGTTGCCGAGGATGGTGCAGCCGTATTCCTTCCCCGCGGTCTGGCCGGCGGCGCTGAACCCGCCCTTCGCCCAGTCGCCCATCACCTGCATGCCGGCGCGGCCCTGGAT
>NZ_JBYRFX010000398.1:0-2781 GCF_057815775.1 Inquilinus sp. | reverse complement strand
GCTGGTCAACGTCATCCTGGCGCTCGGCATCGTCTACACGCCGCGCCTGGCCCGCATCGTCCGCGCCTCGACCCTGGTGATCCGCGAACTGCCCTTCGTCGAGGCGGCGCGGGCGCTGGGCGTGTCGACCTGGCGGATCGTGACCGCACATGTGCTGCGCAACCTGTGGTCGCCGATCCTGGTGCAGGGCACCTTCATCTTCGCCTACGCCATCCTGGCCGAAGCCGGCCTGTCCTTCCTCGGCGTCGGCGTCTCACCCGAAATCCCCACCTGGGGCACCATGATCAGCTCCGGCCAGCAATACATGGGCTCGGCCGACTGGATGATGGTGTTCCCCGGCCTCGCCATCGTCTTGTCGGTGGTGTCGCTGCAGATGGTCGGCGACGGCCTCCGCGACATCCTCGACCCCCGCCTGCGCAAGGAGCTGTAATGCCCCAATCGCTGCTGATCCGTGCCGCCCGCCCGGTCGCCTTCGCCGACCATCCCGATGACCGGCCGATCGACCTGCTGATCGGCGATGGCCGCGTGGTGGCGGCCGGGCAGGGGATCGACGCCCCCGCCGATGCCACGGTGATCGACGCCAAGGGCGCCTGGATCTCGCCCGGCTGGGCCGATCTGCACGCCCATGTCTATCATGGCGGCACCGACATCTCGATCCGGCCGGCCCAGGGCGGCTTGGCGCATGGCGTCACCACCATCGTCGATGCCGGCTCGGCCGGCGAAGGCAATTTCGTCGGCTTCCGCGAGTTCATCGCCGAGCCGGCGGCGGAGCGGGTGGTCGCCTTCCTCAACATCGGCTCGATCGGCCTGGTCGCCTGCAACCGGGTCAGCGAGCTGATCGACCAGCGCTCGATCGACATCACCCGGACGCTCGCGGTGATCGAGGCCAACCGCGATATCATCCGCGGCATCAAGTGCCGGGCCTGCAGCACCGTCACCGGCGCCTGGGGCATCACCCCGGTCAAGATCGCCAAGAAGGTGGCGAAGATCGCCAAGCTGCCGCTGATGGTCCATGTCGGCGAGCCGCCGCCGCTGCTGGAAGAGGTGCTGGAGATCCTGACGCCGGGCGACGTGCTGACCCACTGCTTCCATGGCAAGCCGGGCGGCAACATCCTGGAGGATGAGGAGCTGTTCGGCATCGCCAAGCAGGTCGCCGCGGCCGGGGTGCGGCTCGATGTCGGCCATGGCGGCGCCTCCTTCTCCTTCAAGGTGGCGCGGGCCGGGATCGAACGCGGGCTGTTTCCCTTCTCGATCTCGACCGACCTGCATCTGCGCTCGATCGACGGGCCGGTCTGGGACATGGCGACGACCATGTCGAAGCTGCTGGCCGTCGGCATGCCCTTCACCGAGGTGGTGGCCGCCGCCAGCAGCCGGCCGCGATCGGTGGTCGGGCTGCCGGCCGAAGGCGGGCTGGCGCCGGGGGCCGAAGCCGACTTCACCATCTTCGAGCTTGAGGATGCGTCGGTGACGCTGCCGGATTCCTCCGGCGACAGCGCCACGCTCGAGCAGCTGTTCGCGCCGCGCCATGCGATCCTTGGCACCCGCGCAGTCGCGGCATCCCGCCTGTTCGATCCAGCGAAGCACGCATGAGCGCGAGCAGCCGCGACATCGTCCTGGCGGTCGAGGATCTGCAGACCTGGTTCCACAGCCGGGACGGCATCGCCAAATCGGTCGATGGCGTGTCCTTCGACCTGGCACGGGGTGAGACGCTGGCGATCGTCGGTGAATCCGGTTCCGGCAAATCGGTCACCAGCCTGTCGATCATGGGGCTGCTGCCGAAGCCGGCCGGCCGGATCATGGGCGGCACCATCCGCTTCCGCGACCGTGCCGGCACGACGCACGACCTGGCCCATGCCAAGCCGGCCCTGCTGCGCCAGCTGCGGGGGCGGGAGATCGCGATGATCTTCCAGGAGCCGATGACCAGCCTGAACCCGCTGTTCACCGTCGGCGACCAGATCGCCGAGGCGGTGCAGCTGCATGAGCATGTCGGCCGGGCCGAGGCGATGAAGCGGGCCCAGCGCATGCTGGAGCTGGTCGAGATCCCGGCCGCCGGGTCACGGCTGAACGACTACCCGCACCAGATGTCGGGCGGCATGCGCCAGCGGGTGATGATCGCGCTGGCCCTGTCCTGCAACCCGTCGGTGCTGATCGCGGACGAACCGACCACGGCGCTCGACGTCACCATCCAGGCCCAGATCCTGGACCTGCTGCGCCGGCTGCAGGCCGAGATCGGCATGAGCATCCTGTTCGTGACTCACAACATGGGCGTGGTGGCGGAGATCGCGCAGCGCGTCGCCGTGATGTATGCGGGGCGGGTGGTGGAGGAGGCGCCGGTGCTCGACCTGTTCGACCGGCCGCGCCACCCCTACACCCGTGGCTTGCTGTCCTGCATCCCCAACGCCCGCACCGGCGGGCGGCACGACGATGCGCGGCTGCAGCCGATCCCCGGCACGGTGCCCAGCGTCATGGCCCTGCCGCCCGGCTGCGCCTTCGCGCCGCGCTGCCCGCTGACCGAAGGCCCGTGCGAGGCGGCGGTGCCGGATCTCGCGGCGGTGCAGGCCGGCCATCGCTCCCGCTGCCGCAGGACGGACCAGCTATGACCGCCGCCCTCCGCCCGACCATCGACACCGCCGCGCCGCTGCTGGACGTACAGAACCTGTCGGTGCATTTCCCGATCGGCCATGGCCGCGTGGTCCGCGCGGTGGAGAACGTCAGCCTGTCGATCCGGCGCAACAGCATCGTCGGGCTGGTCGGTGAGTCCGGCTCCGGCAAGACCACCAC
>NZ_JBYRFX010000397.1:0-3478 GCF_057815775.1 Inquilinus sp. | reverse complement strand
GATGCGGTAGGCGTCGAGCTTGGTGCGGCGATAGCCCTGGTTGTCCTCGGCGAACAGCCGGCGCTCATGGTCCTCGTTGGCGAAGGCCTGGACCACGCGGATGCCGCCGACATTCTCCTCGATCCGGTGGTTGAAGTTGCCAACCCGGCCGTACAGCGCCTGCCAGTTCCGGGTCATGCGGCCGCCATAGCGGGTGGTGACCCAGGCGGTCAGCGGCACGATCGCCGCGGTGATCAGCGCCAGTTCGAGATTGACGCTGAGCATCAGCGCGAAGGCGCCGATGAAGGTCATGACCGCGATGAACAGATCTTCCGGCCCGTGATGCGCGACCTCGCCGATCTCCTCCAGGTCCTTGGTCAGCCGGCCGACGAGATGGCCGGTCTTCTGGTTGTCAAAGAAGCCGAAGGACAGCTTCTGCAGATGATCGAAGCTCTTCCGCCGCATCTCGGTCTCGATGTTGATGCCGAGCATGTGGCCCCAATAGGTCACCACCGCCATCAGCCCGGTGTTGGCGACATAGATCGCCAGCAGGCCGAGCGACGCGAGGACGATCAGCGTCCAGTTCTGGCTCGGCAGCAGGCTGTCGACGAACACCTTGACCGCGATCGGGAAGCCGAGCTCGAGCACCCCCGTCACCACGGCGCAGGAGAAATCGAGGATGAACAGCCGGCGATAGGGCCGGTAATAGGCGAAGAAGCGTTTCAGCATGGGATCATCATATCGGGGTCAGGCGACGCCCTGCCACGCCCGGACGGAATCGAGCGGGTGGACCAACATCAGGATGTTCAGGGTCAGGTTGTCGCGGATCAGCCAGCCGGTGAACAGTTCGAAGAAGACGCCGATCGCCACCGTCAGCCAGACCGGCGCCCGCGACGCGAAGAAGAAGCCGACCAGCATGAAGCAGATGTCGGAGACGGAGTTGACGACGCTGTCGCCGGTGTAGCCCAGCGCGATCGTCGCCTCGCGGTAGCGGTCGATGATCAGCGGGCTGTTCTCCGCGACCTCCCAGGCGCATTCGACCAGGATGGCGATGATCGCCCGGGCCTTCACCGGCAGCGGCCGGGCCACCAGCCACAGCAGCCCGAAGAACAGGAAGCCGTGGATGATGTGCGACGGCGTGTACCAGTCGGCGATGTGCTGGGAGTTGTCCGAGCTGAGCACGTCGGAGGTCCACAGCTTGACCGTGCCGCAGGTGCAGATCAGCACCCGGCCCATCGCCAGCTCCGTGGCGGCGGTCGCCGCGATCAGGCCGAGGCCGATCAGGATGTAGAGACGCCGCGGCAGCCGGTCGAACCAGGTCACGTCAGGAAGCCTCCCCCAGGAATGGAACAGACATAGCACGGCCGAAGCGCTGCGAACCATTCGCAAGCAGCAGGGCTGGTGGGCGGGAGGGATCAGAGATAGGGCGAGGCCAGCCAGACCGCGCGGTTGCGGATGCGCTTGAGCAGCGGCCGGGCCCGCAGCGTCGCCAGCGTCTCGGCCCGGGCCGTGGCGATGCGCCGGCGGATCAAGGCGTCGATCTCACCGGCGATGCCGCGATCGTAGATCTCGATGTCGAGCTCGAAATTCAGCCGCAGGCTGCGCGGGTCGAGGTTGGAGGACCCGATCAGCGCCCAGGCGCCGTCCACCGCCATCAGCTTGGAATGGTCGAATTCGCCGCTGGCCCGCCAGACGCGGCAGCCGGGCCGCACGATCTGGTCGAGCTGCGCCGTCATCGCGCAATCGACCAAGGCGAGGTTGTTGGTGCCGGGGATGACGATGTCGACCTCGATGCCGCGCTGGGCGGCGACGGCGAGGGCGCCGATCAGCGGCAAATCGGGCAGGAAATAGGGCGAGCAGATCACGATCGAATGCTGTGCCACCGCGATCGCGCCCATCAGCAGGCTGTGGTTCGAGCCGAGCGAGCGGTCGGGGCCCGACAGCACGGTGCGGGCCAGCACCGACGGGCCGGGGCCCTGCGGCTGCGGCGGCGACTGCCAGGCATGGCCGGACAGCCGTTCCCCTGTCGTGAAGCGCCAGTCCTGGACGAAGGCGGCCAGCAGCGTCGGCACCAGGGGCCCGCGAATGCGGGAATGCATGTCCTGCGCGGGATGGCCGCCGGTGTGGGCGCTGGTGAACTGGGCCCGGATGTTCATGCCGCCGGTGAAGGCGGTCTCGCCATCGACTACCAGCAGCTTGCGGTGGCTGCGCAGGTTGGCATAGGGCAGCTTCAGCCCGATGGCGGCGGTCATGAACAGCGCCACGGTCACGCCGCCGTCGCGCAGCAGCGGCCCGATCGGCGGGCGCGAATAGCGGGCGCCGATCGCGTCGATCAGCACCCGGACCTCGACCCCGCGTTGGCGGGCCTCGATCAGCGCCGCGGCGATCTCCTGCCCGACCGGATCGTTGTCGAAGATGTAGCTTTGCAGCGCGATCGAGGATCGGGCCGCGCGGATCGCCGCCAGCATCGCCGGATAGGCCTCGTCCCCGCCATGCAGCAGCACCAGGTCGTTGGCCCCGGTCACGACGAAGGGCGAGACACGGTCGCCGAGCCGCTGCAGCGAGGCGAATTGCGGCCCGGCCGCGGCCACGACATCCACCGCTGCGACACCAGGGCCATGGTCGCCGGCCTCGGCGGCCCGGCCCCGGCGGCGGGCGATCGCGACCCGGCGCACACGGTTGATGCCGAACACCAGATAGATCAGGGCGCCGAGGATCGGGTTCAGCAGGACCACGCCGACCCAGCCGACGGCGGCACGCACATCGTCCTTGGTCATCGCCGCGTGGACGGCGGCGCCGACACCGAGCACGATGCTGACGATCAGAACCAGATGCGGCCAGTAGGCCGTCAGGAGAGCGTTCATCGCCCGTACATGGCCCACCGGTTCGCTGGCGTCCAGCCCCGCCGGCGGACCCTGCAGCGCGCGGCGCCTTTGCCGCGCCGCCGCCGAAGCCGACCGGCTGCTACGGGGCGGTCACCCGAACCGCGTCGGTCGACACCGCCCCCTCGTTCACCAGGATGCCGATGCCGCCGTCGCGGAACCGCTCCGCCGACTCGTCCCGGGCGGACAGGCTGGCGTCGCCGATCCGGCAGGTGATGGTGTCCCCCACCGCCGCGATCACCACGTCATAGCTCTGTTCCAGCGCCCAGCGGAACGGCGTCTCGGCCAGGACAATCCGCACGTCGTCGCGCTGGCGGACGAGCCGCAGCATGCCGTCGCGCGACAGCAGGGCGGCGTAGTAGCGGCGCAGGCCCTGGACGCGGACGGCGACGCCGGCCTCGCTGCCGAGATGGATCATGACGTCGGCGGCGACCTTGTAGTCGGTCCATTGCCGTGTGCCGTGGATGATGATGCCCTCGCCGCGATCCTGCGAGATGCGGAACGAGGGCGGGAAGCGCTTGGAGAAGAAGCTGACGCCGTTGACCCAGGCCTGGCGCCAGAAATCGCCCGTCCCCGCCGGCCGGCGCAGATGCAGATCGGGCGGCCCGTCGAAGCGC
>NZ_JBYRFX010000396.1:0-17290 GCF_057815775.1 Inquilinus sp. | reverse complement strand
ATCTGCGCCGACTGGATGCCGACCACCACGGCCTCCTGGCCGATATAGAGATGGCAGAACCCGCCGATCAGTCCCATGCCATAGAGCTGTCCGGCCTTCTCCTCGAAGCGTCGGATCAGCAGCATGTCACGATAGTAGCGCAGCAACTCGTCCTTGCCGGCTACGGCAGGAGCGGCGGCTCCCGACGTCTTGTCCTGGGCAGGACGACGTTTCGTGGCGGCCACTGGACCCTCCCTCTAGAGAATGGCATCAGAGTTATTAGGCGCGCTTAGCATAGCCGCCACGCCCAGTGCTACCGCGCATGAGCGGAATTTGCAAGGCGCAGGACGATGACGATTCGGCCGCTGCGGCAACGGGCGTCGCCGCGGAAATTATTGGGCCGGCGCGGGGGTGGTTTTCGGATAGAAAATGACGACTTCGTCGGGCTTGGCCACATTCAGCATCGCCCGCGCGCGTTCGTCCAGCATGTCCAGGTCGACCTGCTTCGGATCGATCAGCGCCGCGCGCTTCTCCATTTCCGTCCGCTGGGTCGTCAGCGTGTCCAGCGTCGACTGGGCCTGGGCGATCTCACCCTGCAGGGCATCACGGGCAAAGATGCCGTGATCGCCCCGGATCGCATGGTAGGTGAAATAGGTGATCAGGCAGACGCCGATCACCGGCCCGATGACGGGTCGCAATTTCCGCCTGATATAGCGAAACATGCTCATGCGACTAAATCACCATAGGTCGGGGTCGGCGTCAATTCCGAGGGCTAACGACGGCGGAACACGGCCCTTCCAGCGTAGCTGGCGGCGCGGCCGAGCTGTTCCTCGATGCGGATCAGCTGATTGTACTTCGCGAGTCGGTCGGACCGGCTGAGCGAACCGGTCTTGATCTGCCCGCAATTGGTGGCGACGGCAAGGTCGGCGATGGTCGCATCCTCGGTCTCGCCGGACCGGTGCGACATGACCGCGGTGTAGCCGGCCTTGTGCGCCATCTCCACCGCCTGCAGCGTCTCGGTCAGGGTGCCGATCTGGTTGACCTTGACCAGGATCGAATTGCCGATGCCGCGGGAAATGCCCTGCGACAGGCGCTCCGGGTTGGTGACGAACAGGTCGTCGCCGACCAGCTGGGTGGTCTTGCCCAGTGCCGCGGTGATCGCGGCCCAGCCCTCCCAGTCGTCCTCGGCCATGCCGTCCTCGATCGAGACGATCGGGTAGCGCTTGGTCAGGTCCTCGTAATAGGCGACGAGGCCGGCGCTATCGAGGGTCTTGTTCTCCCCCGCCAATACGTAGCGGCCGTCCTTGTAGAACTCGGACGAGGCGGCATCGAGCGCCAGCACCACGTCCTCGCCCGGCTTGTAGCCGGCCGCCTCGATCGCCTTGACGATGAAGCCGAGCGCCTCGTCGGCCGAGCCGAGATTGGGGGCGAAACCGCCTTCGTCACCGACATTGGTGTTGTGGCCGGCATCCTTCAGCTTCTTGCGCAGGGCGTGGAACACCTCCGCCCCGGTGCGCACAGCCTCGGCCAGGGTCGGCGCGCCGACCGGCAGGATCATGAACTCCTGGATGTCGATCGGGTTGTCGGCATGGGCGCCGCCGTTGATGATGTTCATCAGCGGCACCGGCAGCGTGCTTGCATAGGCGCCGCCGACATAGCGGTACAGCGGCAGGCCGGCATCGTCGGCCGCGGCCTTGGCGACGGCCAGGCTGACGCCGAGGATGGCGTTGGCGCCGAGCCGGCTCTTGTTGGCGGTGCCGTCCAGCTCGATCATCGTGCGGTCGAGCGCGATCTGGTCTTCGGCGTCGAGGCCGGTCAGCGCGTCATAGAGCTCGCCATTGACGGCATCGACCGCCTTGGTGACGCCCTTGCCGCCATAGACCGACTTGTCGCCGTCGCGCAGTTCGACCGCCTCATGGGCGCCGGTCGAGGCGCCGGACGGCACGGCGGCGCGGCCGAAGGCGCCCGAGTCGAGGGTGACATCGACCTCGACGGTCGGGTTGCCCCGGCTGTCCAGGATCTGGCGGGCGTGGATGTCGACGATCGCGGTCATGGTCGGTTGCCTCTGCTGCGCGCGGATGATAGGCGGGAATCGGGCGCGGCCAGACTGTGCTGCGGCCCGGAAAATGCAAGGATTTTTACCTCTGCGCCTACGGTAATGCTCTCATCCGCGAATTGTGGCGGGTGCATGTTGAAACTGCGGCAATTTGGGGAGTAGCCTCGCCACAAAAGTGCAAAGCTGAAGGTGCCGAGATGCGGCTATTGTCCCACATGCTGTCGCGCTTCGTTCAAGCCGGGCGTCTGCGCGTCACCGACGCGGGTGGTGTGGTCTATGACTTCCCCGGCAAAGCGCCGGGCCCATTCGTATCGGTCCGACTTCATGACCCCGGCTTGCCACGCAAGCTGTTCCTGGCGCCGGCACTCGCCGTCGGCGAAGCCTATATGGACGGAACGCTGACCTTCCAGGACGGCACGACTCTGTCCGACCTGTTCGCGCTGTACGGGCACAATTACAACGCGCTCGACGGCTATCCGCTGCAGACGCTCGCCCAGAAAATCGGCCGGCGGCTGAGCCGGCTGCAGCAGTACAACCCGATCGGCAAGGCGCAGGAACACGTCGCGCATCACTACGACCTGTCGCGCGAGCTGTTCGAACTCTTCCTCGACGAGGACATGCAGTACTCCTGCGCCTATTTCGGCGAAGGGGTGCGGACGCTCGAGGACGCGCAGACCGCCAAGAAGCGCCACATCGCGGCAAAGCTGCTGCTCGACGGCGCCCGCAACGTGCTCGACATCGGCAGCGGCTGGGGCGGCATGGCCATGACCCTGGCCGAGCTGGCGCCGGTCGAGGTGACGGGCGTGACTCTGTCGGTCGAGCAGCAGAAACTGTCCGAGGAACGCGCCCGGAAACGCGGCCTGTCCGAGCGCGTAAAGTTCGAGCTACGCGACTACCGTCTGCTCGACCAGCGCTTCGACCGGATCGTGTCGGTCGGCATGTTCGAGCATGTCGGCGTCACCTATTACGACGAGTTCTTCGGCAAGGTGCGCGAGCTCCTGGCCGAGGATGGGGTCATGCTGCTGCACTCGATCGGGCGGATGCAGCCGCCGGGCACCACCGGCGCCTGGCTGCGTAAATACATCTTCCCGGGCGGCTATGCGCCGGCCCTGTCGGAGGTGCTGGCCGCGGTCGAGCGCCAGGGTCTCTGGGTCACCGACATCGAGATCCTGCGCGTCCACTACGCCGATACGCTGGCGGCGTGGAACGAGCGGTTCCAGGCCCAGCGGGAGCGCATCGCCAAGCTCTACGACGAGCGCTTCTGCCGGATGTGGGAGTTCTATCTGCTGGCCTGCGAGAACGAGTTCCGCCTGGGCGGCTGCATGGTGTTCCAGATCCAGCTGGCCCGGAAGCGTGACGCCGCCCCGTTCACCCGCGACTACATCACCGACACCGAGCGCCGCTACGCCACCCTGGCCGCGGCGGCGGAATAGTCAACGCGTCCCTGCCCTGTCATCCCCGCGAAAGCGGGGATCTCTTTCCAGACTGACGGGGGAGATTCCCGCTTTCGCGGGAATGACGGCGTGTCGGCCGAGTCAGATCCGGACCGGGTCGGCTTTGGCGATGCGGTCGATCGCCAGCAGCGTGGTCAGCAGCGCTTCGAGCTTGTTGATCGGCACCATGTTGGGGCCGTCGCTCGGGGCGTTGTCGGGGTCCTGGTGCGTCTCGATGAACACGGCGGCGACGCCGATCGAGACGGCGGCGCGGGCCAGCACCGGCACGAATTCGCGCTGGCCGCCCGAGCTGGTGCCCTGCCCGCCCGGCTGCTGCACCGAATGGGTTGCGTCGAACACCACGGGATAGCCGGTCTGGGCCAGGATCGGCAGCGCGCGCATGTCGCTGACCAGGGTGTTGTAGCCGAAGCTGACGCCACGCTCGGTCAGCAGGATCTTGTCGTTGCCGGTGCTGGCGATCTTCGACGCGACGTTCTTCATGTCCCAGGGCGCGAGGAACTGGCCCTTCTTGACGTTGATCGTGCGGCCGGTGGCGCCGGCGGCGAGCAGCAGATCGGTCTGGCGGCACAGGAAGGCCGGGATCTGCAGGATATCGACCGCCTCCGCCACCCGCGCGCATTGCGCCGCGTCGTGGATGTCGGTCAGAACAGGGCAGCCGAACTTCTCGCGGATCTCGGCCATGATCGGCAGGCTCTTGTCCATGCCCAGGCCACGCTGGGCCGAGGCCGAGGTCCGGTTGGCCTTGTCGAAGGAGGTCTTGTAGACGAGGCCGATGCCGAGCCGGCGGGTGATCTCGACCAGCGCCTGGCTCATCTCCAGCGCGTGCTCGCGACTCTCCAGCTGGCACGGCCCCGCGATCAAGGTCAGCGGCCGGTCGTTGGCGAAGGCGACATTGCCGACGGTGACGGTGCGGGCTGCGGTCATGATCTCGATTCCTCGGGTGCTCTGCTCAGACCAGGCGGCTCTGCTCGATCGCCGCGCGGATGAAATCGGTGAACAGCGGGTGCGGCTCGAACGGCTTGGACTTCAGCTCCGGATGATACTGCACGCCGATGAACCAGGGATGGTTCGGCAGTTCCACGATCTCGGGCAGCACGCCGTCCGGCGACAGGCCGGAGAAGAACAGCCCCGCCTGTTCCAGCCGCTCGCGGTAGTTGATGTTGACCTCGTAGCGGTGGCGGTGGCGCTCGCTGATCTCGGTCACGCCGTAGATCTCCTGCACCCGGCTGCCGGGCACCAGCGCAGCGGGATAGGCGCCGAGGCGCATGGTGCCGCCGAGATCGCTGTCGTTGCGGCGGGTCTCCAGCGAATTGCCGCGGGTCCACTCGGTCATCAGCCCGACCACCGGCTCGTTGGTCGGGCCGAATTCGGTGGAGTTCGCCGCCGGCATCCCGGCCATGTGGCGCGCCGCCTCGATCACCGCCCTCTGCCTGCCGAAGCAGATGCCGATATACGGGACGTTGCGCTCACGCGCGAACTGGGCCGCGCGGATCTTGCCCTCAGCCCCGCGCTCGCCGAAGCCGCCGGGCACCAGGATGCCGTGGACATGCTCGAGATGGGACACCGCATCCTCGGATTCGAAGATCTGCGAATCCATCCAGTCGAGCTTGACCTTGACGTTGTTGGCGATGCCGCCATGGGTCAGGGCCTCGGCCAGGCTCTTGTAGCTGTCGATCAGCGAGGTGTACTTGCCGACGACGCCGATCGTGACCTCGCCCTCCGGCGCGCGGACGCGCTGGACGATGCCGGTCCAGCGCGACAGGTCCGGCGTCTCCGGCTGCTCGATGCCGAAATAGGCCAGGACCTGATCGTCGAAGCCTTCCTCGTGATAGGAGATCGGCACGTTGTAGATGGTGTCGACGTCGAGGGCGGCGATCACCCGTTCCGGCCGGATGTTGCAGAACAGCGCGATCTTGCGCCGCTCATTGGCCGGGATCGGCCGGTCGGCACGGCACAGCAGCATCGCCGGCTGGATGCCGACCGACAGCAGCTCCTTGACCGAATGCTGGGTCGGCTTGGTCTTCAGCTCACCCGCCGCCGGGATGTAGGGCAGCAGCGTGACGTGCAGGAACAGCGCGTTCTCAGGCTCGACCTCGTTGCCGAACTGGCGGATCGCCTCGAGGAATGGCAGGCTCTCGATATCGCCGACCGTACCGCCGACTTCGCAGATGATGAAGTCTTCGTCGGTGATGTCCGAGCGGATGAATTCCTTGATCGCGTCGGTGATGTGCGGAATCACCTGCACCGTGGCGCCGAGATAGTCGCCACGGCGCTCACGCGCGATCACGTTGGAATAGATCTTGCCGGTGGTGACGTTGTCGCTCTTGCGGGCGGATACGCCGGTGAAGCGTTCGTAATGGCCGAGGTCGAGGTCGGTTTCCGCCCCGTCATCGGTGACGAAGACCTCGCCGTGCTGCGTCGGGCTCATCGTGCCCGGATCGACGTTGAGATAGGGGTCGAGCTTCCGGAGCCGGACTTTGAATCCCCGCGCCTGAAGAAGTGCCCCGAGTGCTGCTGCGCCCAGTCCCTTGCCAAGCGAGGAGACCACGCCGCCGGTAATGAAGATGTACCGCGTCATGGAATTGTACCCTATCCCAGATTCGTCCAGCCAAAAACAACGAGGCGGCCCGTGGCCCGGGCCGCCTCGACATGACAGATATGCCGACGGGTTATTCCGAGGTGGGAACCGTCGGCGCCGCCGGCGTGGTGCTGGCCGGTGCGGATTGCGTCGGCGCGCCCGGCTGTTCGGTGACGATCGCGGAGCCGGACCGGTGTGCGCCGGCCAGGATCGCCAGGACGATGCTCGTGACCATGAACGCGCCGGCCAGGATGGCGGTCACGCGGGTCAGCAGGTTGGCCTGGCCGCGGATCGAGACCAGCCCGCCGCCACCGCCACCGCCGATGCCCAGGCCACCGCCTTCGCTCCGCTGGATCAGGATCACCCCGATCAGGGCCACTGCGATCAGAACGTGGATGACGAGCAAGACCTGCTGCAAGGGGCACCTGTCGACAAACGAAAAAGGCCGGCTGCGCCAAGCAGCCGGCGATGGCGTCTATGTAGCGAAGACGGTCCCCCATTGCTAGCCCCGTCGCTGGTCCGCGCACCGCAGTGATGCAATTAGGCGCGGTTATTGTCCGACATGGCATTGACGCTCAGGGCGTCCACATAAGATCCTAACCTGATTCACGCGTGTGGGAGGAAAAGATCATGGCGACCAAGTTCGGCATCGGGCAGCCCATGCGTCGCAGCGAGGATCCCCGCCTTCTGATAGGTGGCGGCCGCTACACGGACGACATCTCCGCCCCCGGCCAGGCCCAGGGCATTTTCCTCCGCTCCCCCTTCGCCCATGCCGAGATCCGCAGCCTGGACACCACGGCCGCGGCGGCCATGCCGGGCGTGATCGGTATCGTCACCATCCGCGACCTCGACGCCGACGGCATCGGCGAGCTGAAATGCTACGCCACGGTGAAGAACAGCGACGGCTCGGACCAGGCGCTGCCGCCGCGGCCGATCCTGGCCCGCGGCCGGGTCCGCCATGTCGGCGAGCCGGTGGCGCTGGTCGTCGCCGAGACGATCGAGCAGGCCAAGGACGCCGCCGAGGCGATCGAAATCGAATACGAGGCGCTGCCCGCCGCGGTCGACCCGGTGCGGACGCTGACCGATCCGGCGATCTGGGACGAAGCCCCGGGCAATGTCTGCTTCGACTGGGAGTTCGGCCAGAAGGATCAGGTCGAATCGCTGTTCGCCGGGGCGGACCGGGTGATCCGGCTCGACCTCGTCAACAACCGGGTGGTGGCGTCGCCGATGGAGCCGCGCTGCTGCCACGCCGACTGGGACGCGACCGACGAGCGATTCGTGCTCTATGTCGCCTGCCAGGGCGTGCATCTGCTGCGCGACATGCTGGCCGACGACATCTTCAAGCAGCCCAAGGACCGCTTCCTGATCCGCAGCACCGATGTCGGCGGCGGCTTCGGCATGAAGATGTTCATGTACCCGGAGTATCCGGCGACCCTCTACGCCGCGCGGAAATTCGGCCGGCCGGTGAAATGGACGTCGGAGCGGACCGAGGCCTTCATCAGCGACGACCATGGCCGCGACAACGTCACCACGGTCGAGCTGGCGGTCGACAAGGATGCCCGCTTCCTGGCGCTGCGCGTCGACATGATCGCCAACATGGGTGCCTATCTCTCGAACTTCGCGCCCTATATCCCGACCAATGCCGGCGGCGCCCAGATGCTGAACGGCCTCTACACGCTGCAAGGCGTGTATGAGCGGGTGCGCGGCGTCTTCACCAACACCCAGCCGGTCGACGCCTATCGCGGCGCCGGGCGGCCCGAGGCGTCCTACAATGTCGAGCGCATGGTCGACCATGCGGCGCGGGCGCTGGGCATCGACCCGATCGAGCTGCGGCGGCGCAACTACATCCCGCCTTCGGCGATGCCCTACGCCACGGTCACCGGCGTCACCTACGACAGCGGCGAATTCACCCGCAACCTCGAGGAGGCGGCGCAGGTCGCCGACTATGCCGGGTTCGAGCAGCGCCGGCGCGAATCGGCAACCCGCGGCAAGTATCGCGGCCTCGGCATCGCCACCTATGTCGAGGCCTGCGGCGGCGGCCCGGACGAGAATGCCGACATCAGGGTCGGCCGCGACGGCGCGGTGACGATCTTCATCGGCACCCAGACCAACGGCCAGGGCCACGAGACGGCCTACAAGCAGATCATCGGCGAGCATCTCGGGGTCGAGCCGGACCGCATCACAGTGGTCCAGGGCGACACCGATCTGGTCCGCACCGGCAACGGCACCGGCGGCTCGCGCTCGGTGCCGGTCGGCGGCGCCGCGGTGCAGGACGGGTCGATCCGGATCCGGGAGAAGGCCAGGCTGCGCGCCGCGGATCTGATGGAAACGGCGGCGGTCGACATCACCTTCGCCGATGGGCGGTTCAGCGTGGTCGGCACCGACAGGTCGATGACCCTGGCCGAGATCGCGGCCCAGGGCGAGGCGGAGATCGCGTTCGAGGAGCGCGGCGGCTTCACCCCGCCGGCGGCGACCTTCCCCAACGGCGCCCACCTCATCGAGATCGAGATCGACGGCGACACCGGTGCGCTGGAGATCCTGCGCTACACCGTGGTCGACGATTTCGGCCGGGTGCTGAACCCGCTGATGGTCGCCGGCCAGGTCCATGGCGGCATCGCCCAGGGCCTGGGCCAGGCGCTGTTCGAGAACACCGTCTTCGACGGCGAGAGCGGCCAGCTGCTGTCCGGCTCGTTCATGGATTACGCGATGCCGCGGGCGGTGGATCTGCCCTTCGTCGCCTTCAAGTACAACGAGATCCCCTGCACCACGAACCCGCTGGGGCTGAAGGGCGCCGGCGAGGCCGGGGCGATCGGTGCGCCGCCGGCAGTGATCAACGCCATCGTCGACGCGCTGTCGCCGCTCGGGGTCGAGCATGTCGACATGCCGGCGACCAACCAGAAGCTGTGGCAGCTGATCCACGACCACGGGCAGCGCCAGGCCGCGGAGTAACCTCGGGTCAGCCCGCCTCGCCGCCGAGAGCCGCCTGCTCCCGGCGGAACAAGCGGGCCAGGGCCTCGGCCACGGCACGGACGCCACGGTCCTGCCGCAGAGTCTCGTGCAGCATCAGGTAGACCTCCTCGGTCAGCTCTGGAACGGGCTCACCGAGGCGCAGCAGCCGGTCATCCCCGTCGCCGAGGAAGCAGGGCAGCAGCGTGACGCCGAGCCCGTCGGCCACGGCACGATGGCGCAGGAACACCTCGCCCAGGCGGCACAGGATGGTGCCCTGGTCCGCCACCGCATCGAACCAGGCCGATTGCGACGGCGACCGCTCCGGCTCCGGCAGGCCGATGAAGTGCAGCCCGGCGAGGCTGCCGCCCCCCTCCAGCCCGTGACGCCGGGCATAAGCCCGCGACGCATAAAGCGCGAAGGCGATGCGGCCGATCCGGCGGGCGGCCAGGTCGCCCTCTTCCGGCACCCGGCGCATCCGCAGGGCGATGTCGGCCTCACGCCAGGCGAGGCTGGCCTGGGCGCGTGAATTGCCGATCGCGATCATGCGGCCGCTTTCGGCCAGCAACGCCTGCAGATGCCCGGTGACGAACAGCGCCACCGAACTGGTGGCGGTGATGCGGACCGGCTCGGCCTCGGTGGCGACGGCCTGGCGCAGCCGCCGGACCAGGGCCCCCGCCCCCTCCTCCATACCGGCGGCAGCCTCGACCAGCGCCTGGCCGACCGCGGTCAGCTCCAGGCGATTCGGCAGCCGTTCGAACAGCCGGGCGCCGGCCAGCGCCTCCAGCGACTTCAGGTGCCGGCCGACGGTGGGCTGGCTGAGCTGCAGCCGGCGTGCGGCCTCGGTCAGGCTGCCGGTCCGGGCGACGGCCAGAAAGATGCGGATGTCGTCCCAGTCCGGCTCGCCAGTGGCCACGCTCAGCTCAAAAGTCGATTCAGCTGGGCGTATTGCAGCAGGAGAATGGTCTTGCCGTCCATGATCTCGCCGCGCTCGACCATCGCCAGCGCTTCCGCTAGCGTCGGTTCCAGCAGCTCGATGTCCTCGCCCTCGGCGACCAGCCCGCCGCCGCCGGAGACCTTGTCCGCCGGGCTGTAGGCGGCAACGAAGAACACCAGCCGCTCGGTCACCGAGCCCGGGCTCATGAACGCCTCGAACACCCGGCGCGGCGCCGCAATACGGGTGCCGGTCTCCTCCTCCGCCTCTTGCCGGATGCAGGTTTCCGGGTCGCGGTCGTCGAGCAGCCCGGCGCAGGCCTCGATCAGCGGCGCCGGGTGGCCGTTGACATAGGCCGGGAAGCGGAACTGTCGGGTCAGCAGCACGCGGCCGCGTGCCGGGTCGTACAGCAGGATGACGGCGCCGTTGCCGCGGTCGTAGGTCTCGCGGTTCAGGGTCTGCCAGCTGCCATCCTGGCGCTGGTAGTCGAAGGTGGTCTTCTTCAGCACATACCAGTCGTCGGACAGGGTCTGCACGCTCTTGATCCGGATCCGGTCCTGCATCACGCGGCTCCCGGAACGTCTTCGAGACGCCGATAGACCGGCCGCCCCGCCTGCTCGAAGATCGCGACCATCGCATCGGCGCCCACCGAGGCGCCGCCGATGCGCAGGCAAACGTCGCAGCGCCGGGCCAGCCGCTCACCGACCGGGTGGAAGATCTCGTCGAAGACGGCGTCGCCGATGCCGCCGGACCCGGCGGTCTCGACCAGCGGCAGGGCCTGCGCCTCACCGGTGACCGGCAGATGGCCGGCCCGGAACAGGTGCAACGCAGCCTGGTTCATCGCCCGCATGTTGGCAGCGATCCGCGCCGGGTCGTCGCCGGTGCCGGACCGGTACGGGCCGGCCACCAGGATCATCAGGGGGTAAGATGGTGACGCCAAGAGACCTCCGCAGGCGCTGTTCACGCGAAGGCGGCATCATCGTCGCGGCCTGGCCGCGCGGGAGCACGACAGAACTGAATGGCGATCATTCAGCTCTGTCGTGCTGAAACCTCAGCCCTGCAGCTTCTCCCGCAGGAAGGCGTGGATCAGGGCCTGGTTGAAGGCGGTCTGCGCGTTGTTCGCGGCGGCACCGTGACCGCCCTCGATGTTCTCGTGATAGAGCACGTCGGCGCCCATCGCGATCATCTTCGCCGCCATCTTGCGGGCATGGCCGGGATGGACCCGGTCGTCGCGGGTCGAGGTCAGGAACAGCACCGGCGGCGTCGCGACGCCGTCCCGGAGGTTGTGGTAGGGCGAGATGCCCTGCAGGAACGCCCAATCCTCCGGCTTGTCTGGGTCGCCGTATTCCGCAACCCAGGAGGCGCCGGCGAGCAGCTTGGTGTAGCGCTTCATGTCGAGCAGCGGCACGGCGCAGACCACGGCGCCGAACAGTTCGGGGTACTGCGTCAGCATGTTGCCGACCAGCAGCCCGCCATTGCTGCCGCCCTCGATGCCGAGATGCGGCACCGCGGTGATGCCGCGCGCGACCAGGTCGCGCGCCACCGCAGAGAAATCCTCATAGGCGCGCGGCCGCTGGTCGCGCAGCGCCGCCTGGTGCCCGCCCGGGCCGTATTCGCCGCCGCCGCGGATGTTGGCGACGACATAGACGCCGCCGCGCTCGAGCCACAGCCGCCCTTCACCCGGGACGTAATGCGGCAGCAGCGGCACCTCGAAGCCGCCATAGCCGGTCAGCAGCGTCGGCGCATGGCCGTCGCGGACCAGGTCCTTGGCAGCGACCACGAAATACGGCACCCGCGTGCCGTCGGCCGAGATCGCGAAGTGCTGTTCGACCGCGAAGCCGGAGGCGTCGAAGAAGGCCGGCCCCTGCTTCAGCGCTTCGAACCCTGATTTGCCGGCGATGCCGCGATACAGCGTGTCGGGGTCGAGGAAGCCGGAGGCGAGCACCAGGATCTCGTCATCCTCATGCGGCGTGGTGCCGACATAGGCGATGGTCGCCGCCTCGGGCAGGCCCTGCAGCACCTGGCGCGCCCAGCCGCCGTCCCCCGGCGTCAGGATCCCCACCCGGCTCTTCACATCGTCCAGGATCTGCAGCACGAGGTGATGGCGGGTGCCGGAATAGCTCGATAGCGCCGTGGTCTCGCTCGGCTCGAACAGCACGGACAGCGCGCGGTCGCCGGCCATCCAGTCGTCCAGCCGGGCGGCCAGCAAGGCACCACCGGCATAGGTATGGCCGCCAACCGTCCACTCCGTCCGCGGCGTGACCAGCAGCCATTCGCCATGGGTGCTCGCCTCGGCATGCTCCGGCACGTCGATCAGGCGCAACTCGCCACCGGCGCCGACCAGGAACAGCTGGCTGGTGTAGAAATCGATCCGGCGGGCGACGAAGTCGCGCTCGAAGCCGGGAAAGGCGTCGTGGAAGGCATCGACCGCGAGGTCGTCCTCCTGCCCCTCATAGACCGTCTCCGCCGCGGCCAGCGGCACGCCGCGGCGCCACTGCTTGACGATGCGGGGATAGCCCGATTTGGTCAGCGACCCCGGGCCGAAATCGGTGCCGACATAGATCGTGTCGGCATCCTTCCAGCCGAACCGGCTCTTCGCCTCCGGCAGGGCAAAGCCATCCGGCACGAAGGCCAGGGTCTCCAGGTCGAATTCCCGGACGACATGGGCATCGGCACCGCCGCGCGACAGGGCGACCAGGCAGCGCCGCCAGGACTCGCCCGGGCCGGGCTCCAGGCAGTCGGCGCCATGCCAGACCCAGTTCTCGCCCTCGGCCTCGGCCACAGCGTCGAGATCCATCAGGATCTCCCACTCCGGCTCGGCCGCACGGAAGCCGGCCAGGGTGGTGCGGCGCCAAAGGCCGCGCGGATGGGCGGCATCGCGCCAGAAATTGTAGTAGCGGTCGCCGCGGCGGACGACATGCGGGATCTTGGCCTCGGAATCGAGGATCTCCAGCATCTGTCCGCGCATGCGCTCGAAATCCGGCGTGCCGGCAAGGCGCGCCAAGCTCTCGGCATTGCGGGCCCGGACCCAGTCGAGCGCCGTGGCGCCATCGACCTCTTCGAGCCAGAGATAGGGATCGTCCGAATCCTGGGTGCCCATGTCGACCTTGCCGGGTTGCGGGAGCAATAGGTCAGCACCATAAGGTGGGCTGCGGGCCGGGGCCAGTGTCGCTGGCTTGACCAGATCGCGTCCCATTGTCCTTCCCTGTCATGCCCGGACTTGATCCGGGCATCCAGAGATTGTCGACAGCCTCTGGATTGCCGGGTCAAGCCCGGCAATGACAGCAAAAGGAAACGGTTAAGGGCCGCTCAGAGACCCGGACGGTAGTTCGGCGCCTCGTGCGTCACGGTGATGTCGTGCACATGGCTTTCGCGCAGGCCGGCATTGGTGATGCGCACGAATTCCGCCCGCTGGTGCAGGTCCGGGATGGTGCGGCTGCCGGTGTAACCCATCGCCGCCTTCAGGCCGCCCACCAGCTGGTGGATGACGTTGGCGGCCGGCCCCTTGTACGGCACCCGGCCCTCGACGCCTTCCGGCACCAGCTTCAGCGTGTCCGACACCTCCTGCTGGAAATAGCGGTCGGCCGAGCCGCGCGCCATGGCGCCGAGCGAGCCCATGCCGCGATAGCTCTTGTAGGAGCGGCCCTGGTACAGCACCACTTCGCCCGGCGCCTCGTCGGTGCCGGCGAACAGCGAGCCGAGCATCACCACGTTGGCGCCGGCGGCGATGGCCTTGGCCAGGTCGCCGGAGTATTTGATGCCGCCGTCGGAGATCACGGGGATGTCCAGCTTCCGGCAGACCTCGACCGCGTCCAGCACCGCGGTCAGCTGCGGCACACCGACGCCCGCGACCATGCGGGTGGTGCAGATCGAGCCCGGCCCGATGCCGACCTTGACCGCATCGGCCCCGGCGTCGATCAGCGCCTTGGCGGCATCGGCGGTGGCGACGTTGCCGGCGACGATCTGGGTCGAGTTCGACAGGCGGCGTGCCCGCTCCACGCTCTTCAGCACGCCTTCGGAATGGCCGTGCGCCGTGTCCAGCACCAGCACGTCGACACCGGCATCGAACAGCGCCTCGGCGCGGGAGATGCCCTTGTCGCCGGTGCCGGTGGCGGCGGCGGCGCGCAGCCGCCCCTGCTCATCCTTGCAGGCGTTGGGGTGCAGCTGGGCGCGGATGATGTCCTTGACCGTGACCAGGCCGATGCAGCGGTAATCCTGGTCGACGACCAGCAGCTTCTCGATCCGGTTCTGGTGCAGCAGGCGCTTGGCCTCAGCCTTGTCGACGCCTTCGCGGACCGTGACCAGGCCCTCCTTGGTCATCAGCTCGCGCACCGGCTGATTCGGGTTGGTGGCGAAGCGGACGTCTCGGTTGGTCAGGATGCCGACCAGCTTGCCACTGTCCTCGACCACCGGGATGCCGGAGATGCCGTGCCGGTCCATCAGCGACAGGGCCGCGGCCAGGGAGGCCTCCGGGCCTATGGTGATCGGGTTGACCACCATGCCGCTCTCGAAGCGCTTCACCTTGCGCACTTCTTCGGCCTGGCGCTCGATATCGAGATTGCGGTGGATGACGCCGAGGCCGCCGGCCTGGGCCATCGCGATCGCCAGCGGGGCTTCGGTCACCGTGTCCATGGCGGCGGAGAGCAGCGGAATGCCCAGCTCGATCCGCTTGGTCAGCCGGGTCCGCGTGTCCGCGTCGGCGGGCAGGATCGACGAAGCCTGCGGCACCAGCAGGACGTCATCGAAGGTCAGGGCATCGCGGAACTGCATATGGGGCTCCCAAAGCGTGGAAGCGCCGCAATATAGCCCTGGCCGTCCGGTTGTGAAGCGCGGATCTAGGGGGCCTGCTCTGCGCCGGAAAGATCGGAGGTATCAGACGTCGCCTTGCGGAAATCGGTGGCGACGATATAGACCTCGGAGCTGTCCTGCCGGCTGGCCGCCGGCTTGACGTGCCGGACCTTGGCGAAGTGACGTTTCAGAATATCCAGAAGGTCCTTCTCCGCCCCACCCTGGAACAGCTTCGCAACGAAGACGCCGCCGGGCACCAGCACGTCGACCGCGAAGTCGACCGCGACCTCGGCCAGTGCCATGATTCGCAGATGGTCGGTCATGGTGTGGCCGACCGTCGGCGCCGCCATGTCGCTGAGCACGATGTCGGCCGGGCCGGCCAGGGCCTCTTTCAGCCGGGCCGGCGCCTGCGGATCCAGGAAGTCCATCTGCATCACGGTCGCGCCCGGCACCGGGGCCATGCCGAGGATGTCGATGCCGACCACCTTGCCCTGCGGTCCGACCCGCTCCAGCGCCACCTGGACCCAGCCGCCCGGGGCGCAGCCGAGATCGACCACGCGCATGCCGCGGCGCAGCAGCTGCAGCTTGTCGTCGAGCTGCAGCAGCTTGAACGCCGCCCGCGAGCGATAGCCCAGGCGCTTGGCCTCGGCGACATAGGGGTCGTTGAGCTGGCGTTCGAGCCAGCGGGTCGAGGACAGGGTGCGGGTCTTCGCGGTCTTCACGCGCACGCTCAGGCCACGGCTGCCGCGGCCGCTCGGCCCACCGCTTTTCTGGCCGATACCCGGCTTCTTCGGAGTCTTCATCTCACCCGGATGGCTTTGCGGCCCGGCGCCGCTGCGCCTCCGCCAACAGATCGAACAGGATGCCCTCGCGGACGCCGCGGTCGCCGACCCGCAGCCGGCCGACCGGCCAGGTGTCGCAGATCGCCTCGAGGATGGCACAGCCGGCCAGGACGAGATCGGCCCGGTCGCGGCCGATGCAGGGATAGGCCGACCGGGCGGCATAGTCGAGCCCGAGCAGCATATGGCTGGCCGCGCGCGCATCGGCGAAGGACAGGGTCGTGCCGTCGACCTGGGACCGGATGTAGCGCGGCAGGCCGAGATGCACCCCGGCCAGCGTGGTCACGGTGCCGGAGGACCCGATCATCTGCATCCGGCCCTGCTCGATCAGGCCGCGCAGGTTGTTGCGGGCCTCGAAATCGGCCAGGGCCGCCAGGGTGACCGCGCTCATCGCCGCATAGGTCTCGGCCGAGACCTGGTGGCCACCATGCAGCTCGGCCAATGAGACGACGCCGAGCGGAATGCTGAGGGCATCGAGCGTGACCGTGTGCCCGGCCGAATCGATTTCCAGCCAGGTCAGCTCGGTCGATCCGCCGCCGATGTCGAAGATGATCGCATGCGGCACTGTGGGGTCGAGCAACGGCGCACAGCCTGCCGCGGCCAGCCGCGCCTCCTCCGACGCCGGAATCATCTCGAGGTCGAGCCCGGCCTCGCGCCGCACCCGGTCGCGGAAGGCGGGGAAATTGGCGGCCTGGCGGCAGGCTTCCGTTGCCACCACCCGCGACAGCACGACGTTCTGACGCCGGATCTTGGCGGCACAGATGCGCAGGGCCGACAGCGTCCGCTGGATCGCCTCGGGCTGCAGGCGGCCGGTCGCGCCGACCCCCTCGCCCAGCCGGACGATGCGGCTGAAGGCGTCCACCACCTCGAATCCATCCGCCGCCGCGCGTGCGATCAGCAGCCGGCAGTTGTTCGTGCCGAGATCAATCGCCGCGTAAAGCGGCTCCGCCCTTGGCGTCCGACGTCGATCGCCGGCCGCGGTGGCCTTGGTAAGTGCGATCGACTCCACCACCGATATTCCTTCCATGGCCCGTCCGTCTGAATTCGAACGGCGCCTCCATCCCTTTCATGGAACTGTAGCGCAGCCACGGCCAAAGAGGAAATGTCGCCACCGTCGCATCCGTTTCGGGGCATGACGGCCCGCTGTGAACGGAACCCTTTACACGGGCGGATCGCTGGGGTAGACACCCTCCCGCCGGCTGCTGGGGGATCGTCTAGTGGTAGGACAGCGGACTCTGACTCCGCCAGCCTAGGTTCGAATCCTAGTCCCCCAGCCAAACACCCAGCCGGTCATCGACCGAGGCCCCGCCGCAAGCGGGGCTTTTTCTTTTGTGGTCCCGGCCATTGCGACGCTTGACGCGGGCCCGCCCCGGTGGCGCTGTGGCGCCATGCGATTGCTCCTGGTCGAAGACAATGCCGAGCTGGCGGAATGGCTCGCCAAGCTGCTGCGGCGCGACAACTACACCATCGACTGCGTCGCCGACGGCGAGGACGCCGACCATGTCCTCAGCGTGCAGGACTACGACCTGGTCATTCTCGACCTGACCCTGCCCAAGCTGGACGGGCTGCAGGTGCTGCGGCGGATGCGCCGCCGCGGCAGCCGGACCCCGGTGATCATCCTGACCGCCAATGCCAGCCTCGATGGCCGTGTGACCGGGCTGGACGAAGGCGCCGACGACTATCTGGCCAAGCCGTTCGAGATCGCCGAGCTGGAGG
>NZ_JBYRFX010000395.1:0-5048 GCF_057815775.1 Inquilinus sp. | reverse complement strand
CAGGCCGCGCGCCCCGACCAGCGCGCGCAAGGCATCGAGATGGCTGGCCGTGTCGCTCACTTCCGAAGACTCTCCCGATACAGGCACGCATCCGGCGCGAGCGATGGCCCGCTCCGCCGGACGGATTCAGCCGGCCGTTTCCCGGTCCGTTGGTCCATCAAATCTGCGTTGTCGCCGAACGACATGTCAACTTATGCTTTTTGTTGGTGCCGCAGTCGCAGCTGGCAGCGACCTTTCCGTTTCGGCGCTCGATCAAAAGTTCATTTTATATCAATTAATTATTGCGCAACTCCCATGAACTGAAAGCGAGCAGACTCAGACCTGACAACCGATGACATGCGCCGCATGTCACGACCGACTTGTCATATAACCGCACATCCCGAATGCCCCGGGTTAGAGATGGATGCCGTCGAACACCCGCTCCTGCGCGTTGCGGATATGGGCCTGCATCGCCTCGCGCGCCTTGACCGCATCGCCGTCGCGGATCGCCTCGTAGACCGCGGCGTGCTCGCGCTGGACCATCGCCAGGTGCTCGCCCGAATGCAGCATCGAGAAGCTGCGCGCGAGATCGATGACGTAGTCCAGATGCGGCCGCACCGCGGCAAGCGCGGCCTGGAAATACTGGTTCTGCGTGGCCCGCGCGATCGCCTCGTGGAAATCGCTGTCCTGCTGCACGCCGATCTTGCCGGTCTGGATCGCCTGGTCGATGGCATCCAGCTCCTTCTTGATCGCGGCGGCGAGCGCTTCGTTGCGGTTCAGGGCGGCGGCATAGGCGACCTCGCCCTCCAGCGCGATGCGGAATTCGTAGACGCGCCGCACATCCGAGATGGTCTGGATCTCCTGCGCGCCATTCGCCGGACGGGCCGACGGTGACGCCGGTGCTGACGTGACGAAGCTGCCGGCGCCCTGGCGCGACTGGATCAGCCCGTCCTCGCGCAGGCGGCGCAGCGCATCGCGCACGATCGGCCGCGACACGCCGAAATTCTGGCTCAGCTCCTTCTCGGACGGCAGCTTGCCATCCCCCGGAAACTGCCCGCGCTGGATGCGCCCCAGCATGTCGCCATAGAGGATATCGCTCAGTCTTGGGCGTTGTGACACCGGAACCCTTTGCCGCCAGCGGGCCTGATTGTTTGCAGGCAAGATTACACGTTATGCCGGCAAGCTCAAAGCCCGGCTGTCCCGGAAAATGGCACAAATGTGCGGCTTCCGGCCCTCGCCGCGGCCGCAGCCAGACTGCACCGCCCCGTCCACATGTCAGTTGACATGTAATTTTCAGCCAGATAGATGTCAAAACAAGCCCGGACCACATCGGGCAAAAAATCGACATCTCGGCCGCGGGCCATGCCGTCCGCGCGCCAGAAACAGGGGATGGCACCATGGTCGAGGGTAGCCGCTGCATCACCACGACGCGCCGTGCGCTGCTTCGGGCGGGGCTGGTTTTGCCCTTCCTGTCGCTGCCGGCCCGGGCCCAGGCGGCCGACGGCATCCTGCGGTTCGGCCTGTCGGCCTTCCCGCCCAACCTGCAGCCCTGGGTTAGCACCGGCGCCGCCGCCGGCACCGTGAAGCTGCTGCTGCACCGCAGCCTGGTCACCTATGACAGCAAGGGCCAACTGCGCGGCGAACTGGCCGAATCCTGGTCGGTCGACGGCGATGGCGCCTGGGTGTTCAAACTGCGCCCGGGCTGCGTGTTCCAGAATGGCGAGCCGGTCACCGCCGACGACGTGAAATGGTCGATCGAGCAGATCGCCGGCGAGAAATCCACCGCCTATATGCGCACCCAGTTCCAGGGCATCGAGCGCATCGACATCCCCGATCCGCAGACCGTCCGCCTGGTGACCAAGACGCCGACGGCGACGCTGCCGACCTGGTTCGCCAACTACAACACCTTCGTGCTGTGGCGAAACTCGACGCCGAGCGAGCCGGTCGGTGCCGGCCCCTTCCGCCTGGCCGGGCAGGAGCGCGGCACCTCGCTCGACCTTGTCGCCTTCGACAAGTTCTACAAGCCGGGTATTCCAAGGCTGAAGGGCATCAAATTCACCGTCTACACCGACGAGAATCTGCGCGTCGCGGCGCTGCAGACCGGCGATGTCGATATGATCGAATACGTGCCCTGGCAGTCGATGGCCTCGGTCGAATCCGATCCGCGGCTGAGGCTCGATGCCGTCGAGGGGCCGTTCATGTGCGTGCAGTTCAACGCCAGCAAGCCGCCCTTCGACGACCCGCGGGTGCGCCAGGCGGTCGCTTTTGCGGTGAAGCGCGAGGACATCGTCAAGGCCGCCTTCTATGGCCGCGGCAAGCCGATGGCAGGGCTGCCGATCATCGCCGGCACGCCTTGGTACGACGAGGCGCTGGCCAATGGCTGGGCCTATGATCCGGCGCGGGCCAAGGCGCTGCTGGCGGAGGCCGGATATCCCGACGGGTTCCAGACCACGCTGATGGCCACCGCCCAGTACGGCATGCACAAGGACACCGCCGAGGTGGTGCAGCAGCATCTCGCCGCCATCGGCATCCAATGCGAGCTGCAGCTGCCCGACTGGTCGACCCGGGTCAGCCGCGGCACCAAGGGCCAGTACGACATCGCCATCCACGGCCTGGCCGCCGACAACAACGACCCCGACGGCCTGACCGGGGTGATCGACACCTCGCTGGCGCCGACCCATGGCCGGTCCTTCGGCCTGAAGGCACCGAAGACCGTGGACGCCCTGGCCCGCGGCCGGGCCGAGTTCGACCCGGCCAAGCGGGTCGAGATCTACAAGGAGATGCAGCGCGCCGCGCTGGAGGAGGTGCCGCTGGCCGGCCTGGCCTGGCGGTCGCAGGGCTACGGCATGGATCGCGGCGTGACCGGCTTCACCAACCTGCCGGGCGCGCTGACGACCTCCTCCGGTGCCACTCTCGAAGAGACCAGCTTCGGATGATCGCCGCCCTGCTCCGCCGGATAGGGATATCGATCGGCCTCGCCTGGATCGTCGTCACGATCGTGTTCCTGGCGCTGCACATGGTGCCCGGGGATCCGGCGGAGCTGCTGCTGTCGTCGGGCGGCGTCGCGCCCGATCCCGCCACCGTTGCCGAGCTGCGCGAGAAGCTCGGGCTGGACCAGCCGCTGGCCGATCAGTATCTCGATTTCCTGGCCGGGCTGACGCGCGGCGACCTCGGCACGTCCCTGGTCGACGACTATCCCGTGGCGCAGGAGATCGCGCTGCGCCTGCCACGGACGCTGGAGCTGATCGTGGCCGGCGCGCTGATTGCGGTCGTCTTCGGCATCCCGGCCGGCACCTGTGCCGCGGTCAACCGCGGCGGCGCGTTCGACCGCATCGCCTCCGGCATCGCCGCCCTGCTGCTGGCCATTCCTGTGTTCGTGGTCGGCACTCTGCTGATCCTGCTGCTGGCCCAGACCCTGCGCCTGATGCCCGCCGGCGGTTTCGTGCCGCTGGCGCAGAATCCGCTGCAGCATTTGACCCTGCTCGCCCTGCCCGCCATCGCCATCGGCAAGGGGCTGACCGCGGTGGTGTTCCGGATGACGCGGTCCTCGGTGCTCGACGCCCTGTCGCGCGACTATGTCCGCACCGCCCGCGCCAAGGGCCTGTCCCCCGCCCGGGTGCTGGTGCGCCATGTCGTGCGCAACGCGCTGACCCCGGTGCTGACCGTGCTGGGCCTGCAGATGGGCACGATGCTGGGCGGCACGGTGCTGGTCGAATACGTCTTCAACTGGCCCGGCCTGTCGACGCCGCTGCTGCATGCGGTCGAGGCGCGCGACTATCCGATGGTGATCGGCATCGTGCTCACCGTCTCGGGCCTGTTCCTGCTGATCAACCTGGCGATGGACCTGCTCTACGCCATCCTCGATCCGCGGATCCGGGCAGCATGAGGCGCCTGTGGCTCCCCGGCGCCTTGGTCGCGCTGGTCCTGCTGCTCGCGCTGCTGGCGCCGTGGCTGGGCCTGGCGGATCCGGTGCGGCAGGACATCGCCAACCGCCTGGCCGGGCCGGGGCCCGGTTCGCCGCTCGGGCATGACGAGTTCGGCCGCGATGTGCTGTCCCGCTTGATCTGGGGGGCACGCACCAGCCTGGGCGTCGCCTTCGCCTCGGCCCTGATCGCCGGCCTCCTGGGCACCACGCTCGGCCTGATCGGCGGCTGGTTCCGCGGCTTGGGCGAGCTGCTGGCCGTGCGCAGCATGGACGTCATCCTGTGTTTCCCGCCGGTGCTGCTGGCGCTGCTGGTCGTCACCCTGCTGGGCCCCGGCGCCGGCACGCTGATCCTGGTGCTGTCGGTGCTGTATTTGCCGGGCTTCGCCCGCGTCGCCTATGCCGAGGTGCTGTCGGCCCGCAGCCACGATTATGTCGAGGCGGTGCGCGCGCTGGGCGCCCCGACCGGCCGCATCCTGCTGCGCACGCTGCTGCCCAACATCGCCGGCCCGGTGCTGGTGCAGCTGTCGCTCGCCGTCGCCGCCGCCGTTGTGCTGGAAAGCGGCCTGTCCTTCCTAGGCCTCGGCGTGGTGCCGCCGGCCCCGTCCTGGGGCCTGATGATCCGCGGCGCCCGCGCCACCATGGAGCAGTCGCCGCTGCTGCTGCTGTGGCCCTGCGCGGCACTGAGCCTGACCATCCTGGCGATGAACCTGCTGTGCGACGCGCCGCGCGACCTGGCCGACCCGCGCACGCCGGCGGCCCGCCCCCGCCTGCGGCTGGTCGACCGGATGCTACCCGGCCTGCTGCCGCCGCCCGGGCGCAGCGATGCGGTGCTGGATCTGCAGGGGCTGACGGTCGAGATCGCCACCCCGCGCGGCACCATCCGCCCGGTCGAGGACGTCTCGTTATCGGTCCTCCCCGGCGAGACCATGGCGATCGTCGGCGAAAGCGGCTCCGGCAAAGCCGTCACCGCCACCGCCCTGATGGGGCTGCTGCCGCCGGCGGCGCGGCCGGTGGCGGGCGCCGCCTGGTTCGGCGACCGCGACCTGCTGCGGCTGGACGAGCCGGCGCTGCGGACCTTGCGCGGCGGCGCCATGGCCATGGTGTTCCAGGACCCGATGAGCAGCCTGAACCCGGTGCACCGCGT
>NZ_JBYRFX010000394.1:0-7812 GCF_057815775.1 Inquilinus sp. | reverse complement strand
TGATCCCGATCACCGAGACGATCGGCGCGCTGCAGCCCTGCCCGCTGCTGGCGGCCGGCATCGCTCCCGGTGCGACGACCGATGCCTATGCGCCAGGCCGGCATTTCGACGATATCCTGCGGGCCAATATCGGGGGCGCCGTCGCCCCGGCCGATGCCGGCGAGTGAGGGGAGAACAACCATGCCCGACCGCACCAACGATCTGGGCCAGCCGATCGGCGCCCCTCTTCCCGACTGGGAGAAGCGGCCGCTGCCGCCCCGGACGCCGATGGAGGGCCGCACCTGCCGGCTGGTCCCGCTTGACGTCGGCGCCCACGCAGCGGATCTGTACGAGGCCATGGGCCGGGACGCGGAAGGCCGCAACTGGACCTACCTTCCGGTCGGGCCCTTCCCGGAATTCGAAGGCTTCCGCGCCTGGCTGGAGAAGATGGCGCCGGGCGGCGACCCGCTGTTCCACACCGTGATCGACCGGGCGACCGGCCGCGCCGTCGGCATCGCCTCCTATCTCCGCGTCGATCCGGGCAACGGAGTGATCGAGGTCGGGCACATCCATTTCTCGCCGCTGCTGCAGCGCACGCCGATGGCGACCGAGGCGATGTTCCTGATGATGGCCCGGGTGTTCGACGAGCTCGGCTACCGCCGCTACGAATGGAAGTGCGACAGCCGGAACGCGGCGTCGCGCGCCGCCGCCGCCCGGCTGGGCTTCCAGTATGAAGGGCTGTTCCGCCAGGCCGTGATCACCAAGGGCCGCAACCGCGACACCACCTGGTTCTCGATCATCGACGGCGAATGGCCGCGGCTGCGCGCCGCCTTCGAGCGCTGGCTCGACCCGGCGAATTTCGACGGCGAGGGCCGCCAGCGCGAGAGCCTGTCCGCCCTGACCCGCACGCCGGACTGACCGCCGTCACATCTTTGTCATGGGATGGCATGGGATCGCCTTGCGGTCCGGCGCCGGGGTTCCTATACACACGCCAGCAGATGGCCGGATGGCCGCTCTGCCGGGTTTCGGCCCGGCGGGGAGGAAAGTCCGGGCTCCACGGAAACACGGTGCCGGGTAACGCCCGGCGGGGGCGACCCTAGGGAAAGTGCCACAGAAAGCAAACCGCCCGGTTTCGGCTCGCCGCGCCGGGTAAGGGTGAAAGGGTGCGGTAAGAGCGCACCGCACGGCCGGCAACGGTCGTGGCACGGTAAACCCCACCGGGAGCAAGACCGAATAGGGGCGGGGCGGTCCATGGGAAACCATGGGCCGACAGGCGCTTCCGCCTGCCGCCCGGGTTGGTCGCGCGAGGCGACGGGCAACCGTCGTCCCAGAGGAATGGCCATCCTTCGGCCCGCGTCTTCCCAGGCCTTCGGGCCCGGGCGGATACGGGGCCGGAGACAGAACCCGGCTTACAGGCCATCTGCTGCTTTTCCGCCCTCGTGGCGCCGCTGCGCACCGTCCCGCCCGCAAGGGTTCGGGCCGGTTTTTTGTGTCTGAATGTGAGAACAAAAGAAAAACGAAGGCGAGATCGGAGTCGAGACCCATGCTCCATCTTGGGCTTTTGTTCCGAGGATTCCGCAGAGTCTAGGTAAAGAGGCGGAAATGCCACGGAAGCCAGAAAATCCAGTGATTTCCCATGACTAGACCTGCCTATCCCATTGTGTTCCACCGTTACCCATGATATCCCATGAACTCCCATCGGATGGGGTCGATATCCCGGATTTCGGGGTCCGGGCGACAGAGGTGACGACACGGCGGGCGCGCCGTCAGGGGGATGGATGGCTCGGTTCACGGGCACTTACGTCAACAAGGTCGACAAGAAGGGACGGGTCAGTGTGCCCGCTCCCTTCCGCGCGACCTTGGAGGCGTTGGGCGCCCCCTTGGTGAACGTGAAGCCGACGCCGGACCGCCAGGCCCTGGACGGGGTCACCGAAGCCTACATGGACGAGGTCCAGCGCCGGCTCGACGCCATGGACCTGTATTCGCCGGAGCGCGAGGCCCTGGAAATCCGCGAATTCTCCGAGACGCAGCAGCTGCAGATGGATCCGGAGGGGCGGATCATCCTGCCGCGGCTGCTGATCGACATGGCCGGCATCGGCGAGACCGTCGCCTTCATGGGCATGGGCAGCCGCTTCCAGATCTGGGAGCCGGAGGCACTGAAGGCCCACCAGCAGTCCCGCCTGACCGCGTCGCGCGACCTGACCCTGGCCCGCGCCGGAACCAATGGGGGCGCAGCATGAGCGGCGCCCATCTGCCCGTCCTGCTGGCCGAGATCGTGGCCGCGGTGGCGCCGCGCGACGGCGACCTGATCGTCGACGGCACCTTCGGCCGCGGCGGCTATGCCCGTGGCCTGCTGGCGGCGGCCGACTGCCGCGTCGTCGGCATCGACCGCGACCCCGAGGCGGTGGCCGAGGGCCGTCGCCTGGAGGCCGAGCAGCCGGGCCGGTTCCGCATCATCGAAGGCCAGTTCGGCGCCATGGACACGCTGGTCGGCGAAGCGGCTGACGGCATCGTGCTCGACCTCGGCGTGTCGTCGCCGCAGATCGACAATCCGGCGCGCGGCTTCTCGTTCCGCGCCGACGGGCCGCTCGACATGCGCATGGGACGGGATGGGGCAACCGCAGCCGACATCGTCAACAGCATGGCGGAAGACGACCTCGCCAACGTGATCTTCGATTTCGGCGAAGAGCGGCTGTCGCGTCGCGTCGCCCGCGCCATCGTCGCCGCCCGCAAGGACTCCCGGATCGAACGGACGCTGCAACTGGCCGAGATCGTGCGCCGCGTGGTGCCGCGGTCGAAGGACGGCATCGATCCGGCGACGCGCACCTTCCAGGCGCTGCGCCTGTGGGTGAATGACGAACTGACGGAACTCGACCACGGCTTGAGCGGGGCTGAGCGCCTGCTTCGGCCCGGGGGACGGCTCGCCGTGGTCACTTTCCACAGCCTGGAGGATCGCCGCGTCAAGCGCTTCCTGGCGGAACGCAGCGGCGCCGGCGGCGGCGTGTCGCGCCATATCGCGGCGCCGACCGACGATGCCCGGGCCCCGACGTTCCGCCTGGCGGCCAAGCGGTCGGCGACGGCGGGCGATGTGGAGATCCGCGCCAACCCGCGCGCCCGGTCGGCGCGGCTGCGGGCGGCGATCCGGAGCGAGGCCCCGGCCTGGCCGCCCATCGGTCAAGGGGGCGGCGGCCAAGGTGGTGGGGACAGGGGGAGGGTGGCAGCATGATCCGCGTCGGCACGATGATTTGGCTTGGTCTGATCGGTGCGTCCAGCGCGTTTCTGTTCAAGACCAGCTACGAAGCCCAGTCGCTGGAAGGCGACCTGCGGGGGCTCAACCGGTCGATCCTGCGCGAACAGGATTCGATCCGGGTGATGCATGCCGAATGGGCTTTCCTCAACCAGCCGTCGCGCTTGCAGGCGCTGACCGACCAGTATACGAAGCTGCGCCCGATCGTGCCGACGCAACTCATCGCCAGCGCGTCGGTGCTCCCGATGCCGCAGCCGTCGCTCGATGGCGACCAGGCGATGCCGACGGTGTCGCTGGTCGCGCAGAACGATGCGCTGCCCAGCTTCGGGCCCGTGCCCCTGCCGGGCCGCAGACCCGGTGAGGGCGGTGTCCTTCTTGCCGCGGCCGTGCCGATGTCCGTTCAGACCAACCCAGGGTCGGCTGCCCAGCCCGCCGCATCCCCGATCCAGGCCGCGCCGGCCGCTGTGGCGCCGATCCAGGTCGCCTCGGTCGACGTCCGGCCCGCGCCGGTTGTCGCCCCCGCCGCGCCGTCGGGCGGCTGGGTCGTGCCCCAGGCCTCCGCGCCGGCGGCTGCGGCCAGCCCGCAGCCCCTGCGGGCGGTGACTGTGGCCGACGCGCCGATCCGGCCGATCGTCGTACCGCGCCGCCCGGCTGCACCGCTTGAGACCGTCGCCCAGGCGTTGACGCCGACCCGCGCCGCCGCGTCGGATGATCCGATCGGCGCCCTGCTCTCCGGACTCGACGGCCCCCGGAGCATTCGATGACGGCTGATGCGGTGGACGGTTTCCCCTCGGTCCCGCGGCAGGTTGAGCCGGCCTCTCGGCCGGCTCAACGCCTTTCCGCGGCGATCGAGATGGGCCGCCATCGCATCGTCATTTCGGCCATGGTGTTCAGCCTGGCCTTCGGCGGCATCGGGCTGCGCCTGGTCAACCTCATGGCCTTCGGTGGCGAAGCCGATGGCGGTCTCGGCATTCACGCTGTCTCGGCCGCGGCGCCGACGACCGACCGGGCAGAGCTGCGCGACCGCAACGGCCTGGTCCTCGCCACAACGCTGCCCTCGGTCTCGCTCTATGCCGATCCGAAGATGGTGCTCGACCCCATCGAGGCATCGCTGCGCTTGGCGAAGACGCTGCCGGATATCGATCAGGACAAGGTGCTGGCCGACCTGTCGTCCGAGCGCCGCTTCGTCTGGCTGAAGCGCGGCCTGACTCCGGCGCAGGAATATGAGGTCAACCGGCTCGGCATTCCCGGCCTGGCCTTCCAGAACGAGGATCGGCGCTACTATCCGACCGGCAACCTGACGTCGCATGTCATCGGCTTCACCAACATCGACGCCCAGGGCATCTCCGGGCTGGAAAAGAGCCTGGACACCCGGCTGGAGAGCGGTGAGCCAGTCCAGCTGTCGATCGACCTGCGGCTGCAGGAAATGGTGCGGGAAGAGTTGAAGGCGACCATCGCGACCTTCAGCGCCGAGGGCGGCAACGCGCTGATCATGGATGTGAACACCGGCGAGGTCCTGGCGATGGTCTCGCTGCCGGACTTCAACCCGTATGAGCCGGGCGGCCCGTCCGAGCTGTCGATGTTCAACCGGAACACGCTCGGCGTTTACGAGCCGGGGTCGACCTTCAAGATCTTCAACACGGCGATGTCGCTGGAAAGCGGCACGTCGACCTTGACCTCGCAATATGATGAAAGCCCGATCCATGTCGGGCGCTTCACCATCCACAATTTCCGCGGCGACCCCCAGTCGGGGATGCTCAGCGTCTACGATATCTTCCGCCTGTCCCTGAACACCGGCTCGGTGCACATGGAGGAGGCGGCGGGCGTCGACCGGCAGAAGGAATTCCTGACCCGGCTCGGCCTGACCAAGCCGGCCCCGATCGACCTGCCCGAGGTCGGCGCGCCGATGGTGCCGCATCCCTGGAGCAAGGTCAGCGGCATGACCATTGCCTATGGCCACGGCATGGCGGTGTCGCCGCTGTCGCTGATCACCGGGGTCAGCGCCATTGTCAACGGCGGCATCCTGCATCCACCGACACTGTTCAAGCGCGACCCGTCGCAGCCGGTGCCCGGCACCCGCGTGATCTCGCCCCAGCTGTCGCAGACGATGCGGATGCTGATGCGCGCAGTGGTCACCGGCGGCACCGCGAGCAAGGCCGAGGTCCCCGGCTATTTCGTCGGCGGCAAGACCGGCACGGCGGACAAGGCCTCGCACGGCGGCTACAACCGCGGGGCCCGCGTGACCGACTTTGTCGGCGTGTTCCCGATCTACGCCCCGAAATACATCGTCATGACGATGCTGGACAATCCGCAGCCGATCAAAGGCACCTACGGCTTTGCCAGCGCCGGCTGGAATTCGGCGCCGCTGGGCGGCCGCATCATCGCCCGGATGGGCCCGATGGTCGGGCTCCAGCCGGCCGATCCGAAGGATCCGGCCATCCTGCAGGCGCTGTCGCCGCCGTCCAACGCCGTCTCCGCCACCCTGCAGGCTTCGGCCGGCAGTGAGGACTGAGCGATGGCCGCCCCCCACGATCCCACCCTGCTGCCAGCCGCACCCCACCGGGTCGACCGCCCGGGCCGGGCGCTGGCCGCGGCGATCGAAACCGGCCGGCAGCGCGTCGTGGTCACGGCGCTGGTCTTCGGGCTGGCGTTCGGCGGGATCGGGCTGGGGCTGGTCCGGCACATGGGCTTCACGCCCGACGCCGTCGACGGCCGCGTGGTCTCGATGGTCGGGCCGGCGACCGATCGGGCGGATCTGCGCGACCGCAACGGCCTGATCCTGGCCACCACCCTGCCGTCGGTGTCGCTCTACGCCGACCCGAAGCTGGTGCTCGACCCGATCGAGGCGTCGCTGCGGCTGTCGAAGGTCCTGCCGGGCCTCGACCCCGACAAGCTGCTGGCCGACCTGTCGTCCGACCGCCGCTTCGTCTGGCTGAAGCGCGGCCTGACCCCGGCCCAGCAATATGAGGTCAACCGGCTCGGCATCCCCGGCCTGGCGTTCCAGAATGAGGCGCGGCGCTACTATCCCGCCGGCAGCCTGACCTCGCATGTCGTCGGCTTCACCAACATCGACGCGCGGGGCATCTCCGGGCTGGAGAAGAGCCTGGACGACCGCCTGGCCAAGGGCGAGTCGGTCCACCTGTCGCTCGACCTGCGGCTGCAGGAGATGGTGCGGCAGGAGCTGCAGGCGTCGGTCACCGAATTCAGCGCCCAGGGCGGCAACGCCATCATCATGGACGTGACCAATGGCGAGGTCCTCGCCATGGCATCGCTGCCCGATTTCAACCCGTATGAGCCGACCGCGGCCCCGGTGGAGGCGCTGTTCAACCGGAACACGCTCGGCGTCTACGAAATGGGCTCCACCTTCAAGATCTTCAACACGGCCATGGCGTTGGAAAGCGGCACCTCCACCCTGGCCTCGACCTATGATCAGAGCCCGGTCCGGGTCGGGCGGTTCAGCATCCGCAACTTCCGGACCGAGCCGCAGTCGGGCGCCTGGAGCGTCTATGAGATCTTCCGCCAGTCGATGAACACCGGCTCGGTGCGGATGATGGAGGCGGCCGGGCTCGACCGGCAGAAGGAATTCCTGGCCCGGCTCGGCCTGACCCGGCCGTCGCCGATCGAGCTGCCCGAGGTCGGGGCGCCGATGGTGCCGCGTCCCTGGAGCCGGGTCAGCGGCATGACCATCGCCTATGGCCACGGCATGGCCGTATCGCCGATGCAGCTGGTCGCCGCGGTCGGTGCCGTGGCCAATGGCGGGATCATGTATCAGCCGACTCTGTTCAAGCGCGACCCGGCCCTGCCGTTGCGTGGCAAGCGGGTGATCTCGGCGGAGCTGTCGCGGACGATGCGGTCGCTGATGCGGGTCGTGGTCACCAGCGGCACGGCGACCAAGGCCGATGTGCCGGGCTATTTCGTCGGCGGCAAGACCGGCACGGCCGACAAGGCGGCCCGCGGCGGCTACAACCGCCGGGCGCGGTCGAATGATTTCGTCGGGGTGTTCCCGATCCATGATCCCCGATACATCGTCATGACGATGCTGGACGATCCGCAGCCGACCAAGAAGACCTACGGTTTCGCCACTGCCGGCTGGAACGCCGCGCCGCTGGCCGGCCGCATCATCGCCCGGATGGGGCCGATGGTCGGCATCGCCCCGGCGCATCCGCAGGACCCAGCCATCCTCGAGGCGCTGGCCGTGGCCCCCGGCGGCCGGACGGTCCCGCAGGTCGCGGTGATGGCGGCGGAAGAGGAAGAAGAATCATGAGCGGCGTGGCGACATTGCCCGCCGGGCTGAAGGGGCTGACCGCCGATTCCCGCGCGGTGCGGCCCGGCTTCCTCTTCGCCGCCCTGCCGGGCGTGCGGGCCGACGGCCGTGCCTTCATTGCCGATGCGCTGGCCGCGGGCGCCGCCGCGATCCTGGGACCCGAGGGCACGGTGCTGCCGGCCGGCGCCCGGGCCGTGCTGGTCACCGATGCCAATCCGCGGCGCCGGCTGGCGCTGATGGCGGCGGAGTTCTATCGCCTGCAGCCTGCCACCATCGCCGCCGTCACCGGCACCAGCGGCAAGACCTCGACCGTCAACTTCGC
>NZ_JBYRFX010000393.1:0-7153 GCF_057815775.1 Inquilinus sp. | reverse complement strand
CCTGTCGAACTACGACAGCGAAAACCCGGGGGTGAAGGCCCGGCTCGCGCAGCTTCTGATGAATGGCCGTCTCGGCGGCACCGGCAAGATGATCATCCTGCCGGTCGACCAGGGGATCGAGCACGGCCCCGCCCGCAGCTTCGCCATCAATCCGGGCGGCTACGATCCGCTGTATCACCACCAGCTGGCGATCGATGCCGGGCTGAACGCTTATGCCGCCCCGCTCGGCCAGCTCGAGGTCTCGACCGGCAAGCTGTACGGCCAGGTGCCGACCATCCTGAAGCTGAACCACTCCAATAGCCTGTCCCGCCTGAAGGAAGACGCCGACCAGGCGATCTTCGGGTCGGTCGAGGACGCGCTGCGGCTGGGCTGCACCGCCATCGGCTTCACCATCTATCCCGGCTCGGACCAGGGGCTGGAGCAGATGGAGGAGATCGCCGAGCTGATCCGCGAGGCCAGGGCGGTCGGCCTGCCGACGGTGCTGTGGTCCTATCCGCGCGGCGGCAACATTACGAAGGACGGCGAGACCGCGATGGACGTGGTGGCCTATGCCGCCCATCTCGCCAGCCAGCTCGGTGCCCATGTCATCAAGGTCAAGCTGCCGAGCGCCTTCATTGAGCAGAAGGAAGCCAAGAAGGAATTCGACGGCGCCAAGATCGCGATCGGCACCCAGGCCGAGCGTGTCGCGGAGGTGATGCGCTCCTGCTTCGCCGGCCGCCGCATCGTCGTCTTCTCCGGCGGTGCCGCCAAAGACACCGCCGCGGTGCTAGACGACGCCCGCGCGATCCGCGACGGTGGCGGCAACGGGTCGATCATCGGCCGCAACTGCTTCCGCCGGCCGCGGGACGAGGCGCTGGAGCTGCTCGACACCCACGTCCGCAACTTCCAGGGCACGGAGTAATCCCCTGAGCGACGCCCGCCTCTATCTCGTGATCCCGCCGGACCTCGATCCGGCGGCGTTCACTGCCGCGATCGGCGCGGGCGATGTCGCCTGCGCCGAGATGGCCGTGCCTGCCCCCGCGGCCAGTGCCGCATGGCACCGGCTGCGCGACATCGCACAGGAGGCCGGCGTCGCCTTCCTGCTACGCGGCGACGCCGCCCTGGCCGCGACATCGCATTGCGACGGTGTCGTGGTCGAGGCCGGTGGCTACGCCGCGGCCCGCAAGGCCGTCGGCGCCCAGGCGATCGTCGGCGTGCTGGCCGGAGCCAGCCGGCACGAGGCGATGGAGGCCGGCGAGGCCGGGGCCGATTTCATCGGCCTCGACGCCGACCCGGAGCTGGTGGCATGGTGGACCGAGATGATGGAAATCCCCTGCGTCGCCGCCCTCTCCGTTGCCGATTTCCGGCGGGTGGCGGCCGAGGGCTGGGCCGACCCGCAGGCGGCCGTGGCGGCGATCCGCGCCCTGGGCTGAGATCGGCCCGGCCGACCCCTGTCCGTATGTAATAGCACACACCGCTGGACTCCGGGCCGGGAGCGGGATCACGATCGATCTTCGGCAACCACAAATGGGCGGGACATGCAGCTGACCGTGCCCGACGCGGTTCAGGCGAAGTGGCAGGAGATCGTCGACATCATGGCGCAGATCGCCGGCGTCCCGTCCGGCCTTATCATGCGCATCGTCGGGGACCAGATCGAGGTTTTCGTCGCCAGCCGGACGCCCGGCAACCCCTATCATGCCGGGGACTCCGAAAAGCTTCCGGGGTCGGGCCTCTACTGCGAGACCGTGATCCGCAGCCGGGACGAACTCCTGGTGGCCAACGCCGTCACCGACACCCTGTGGAGCCGCAATCCCGACATCGAGCGCGGGATGATCTCCTATCTCGGCTATCCCATCTCCTGGCCCGACCGGACGCCGTTCGGCACCATCTGCCTGCTCGACAACAAGGAGAACGCCTATACGGCGTTCTACCGGAACCTGGTGCTGCAGTTCCGCCAGATCATCGAGGGCTATCTCGAACTCATTTACGCCGAGGCCCAGCGCGAGACGGCGGAACAGGCGCTGGCGGCGGCGGAGCAGCGCTGGCGCTTCGCGCTCGACGGCGCCGGACAGGGGGTCTGGGACTATGATTTCCGGACCGGCCGCGACTTCTTTTCCCAGGGCTGGAAGGCAATGCTGGGCTATGCCGATGACGAGATCGGCGAGGGCATCGACATCTGGAGTTCCCGCCTCCACCCCGACGACCGGCAACGCAGCATGGAGGCCGCCGGCCGCGGCGACCCCGAGATCGAATACCGGATGCGCCACAAGGACGGCCATTGGGTCTGGATCCTGTCCCGCGGCCAAGTCGTCGAGCGCTCCCCCACCGGCGAGCCGCTGCGCAAGGTCGGCACCCACACGGACATCACCGCGCTGAAGCGGCTGACCGAGGCGCTGGCCGGCGAGAAGGAGCGGCTGCGGACCACCCTGAATTCGATCGGCGACGCGGTGATCTGCACCGATGCCGAGGCCCGCGTCAGCTTCATGAACCCGGTCGCCGAGCGCATGACCGGCTGGCCGCAGGGCGACGCGCTGGGCCGGCCCGTGACCGATGTGTTCCAGTTGGTCGACGAGACCACCGGCACCCCGGTGCCCGACCCGGTGCGGCAAAGCCTCGACCGGCGGGAGCCATTCTATCTCGAGCAGGAAGCGACGCTGACCAGCCGTGGCGGCGAGAAGCGGCACATCCGGGATTCGGCGGCGCCGGTGCGCAGCGCGGCCGGCGAGATCGTCGGCGCGGTGCTGGTGTTCCAGGACGTCACCAAGGCGCGCGCCCTGCAGCGCGAGCTGGTGCATTCCGCCCTGCACGACCCGCTGACCGGCCTGTCCAACCGCACCGCCTACGAACCGCGGCTGCAGCAGGCCTGGGAGCAGGCGCGCGAGCATAAACGCACCCATGTGCTGTGCTTCCTCGACCTCGACCGCTTCACGGCGGTCAACGACAGCGCCGGCCACGCCGCGGGCGACGCGCTGCTGCGCGAGGTCGCCGGCATGATCCGCAGCAGCGGCCGCGTCGGCGATTTCGCGGCCCGGCTGGGTGGCGACGAATTCGCCCTGCTGCTGGAGGACTGCACCGCCGGCGACGCGGTGACGGTGGTCCGCACCCTGATCGATGCGGTGGAAGCGCTGCGCTTCCCCTGGGACGGGCGGATCCATGTCATCGGCGCCAGTGCCGGCCTGACCGCGATCACCGAGGCCTCGCCCCGCCCGGCCGAGCTGCTGACCCAGGCCGATGCCGCCTGCTATGCCGCCAAGGCCGCCGGCCGCAACCGCGTCCTGATCTATGAGGGCCAGGACGAGGCGATCCCGGTGCATCCGCGCCAGATCCTCGGCGCCTCGGGCATCCGCAACGCCATCGACACCAACCGCTTCCGCCTGTTCGCCCAGGAGGCGCGCGACCTGCGCCCGGGCGACGGCACCCGGCATTTCGAGCTGCTGCTGCGGCTGGAGGACGGCAGCGGCACGATCTTCGAACCGGGCGGCTTCATCCCGGCGGCGGAGCGCTACGACCTGATGGCGGCGCTGGACCGCTGGGTGATCCGCACCGCGCTGGCCCGTTATGGCGAGCGGATCATCGCCGGCAACCTCTCGATCGCCCTCAACCTGTCCGCCCACAGCCTGCAGGATCCGCGGCTGTGGCCGTTCGTGCAGGAGCAGCTGCAGCGGTCGCCCCTGCCCTCGCTGCGGCTGCACTTCGAGATCACCGAGACGGCGCTGATCAACAACCTGTCGGCGGCCTCGCAATTCGTGGCCAAGGCGCGGGCGGCCGGCTGCGGCATCGCGCTGGACGATTTCGGCACCGGCGTCAGCTCCTTCACCTATCTGCGCCAGGTGCCGGTCGACGTGCTGAAGATCGACGGCAGCCTGATCCGACGCATCCGCGGCAGCCCGGTCGACCACGCCATCGTCCGGTCGATCAACGAGATCGGCCATGATCTCGGCGCACGAACCGTCGCCGAATCGGTGGAGGATGAGGAGACGCTGGAGATCGTGCGCGGCCTGGGGATCGACCGGGCCCAGGGCTATGCCGTCGGTCCCGTCGTCCCATTCGACCACGTGGTGTGAGGTCCCATGCGCATCCGCTTCCTGCTGCCCGCCCTCGCCCTGTTCGTCGCGGCCCCCGCCATGGCCCAGACCGCGCCGAGCTTCGACTGCGCCAAGGCCGGCAGCGCGGTCGAGAAGGCGATCTGTGCCGATCCGGCCCTGTCCTGGCTGGACCACACCATGGGCCGGCTGTATGCGGCGCTGCAGGCCGGCGGCGGCAAGCCGCTGCGCGACGGCCAGCGCGCCTGGCTGGCGCAGCGCAACGCCTGCCCGCCCGAGGGCCGCCGCAACTGCCTGAGCGGCCAGTACATGACCCGCTTCGCCGCGCTGTCGGCGGGGTACGACAAGGGCCGGACGCTCGGCGTCTACGGCTATCTCGACGGCACCGGCTGGATGACGGCGGTGCCGTTCCCGGATGGCACCGCCTCGGTCCGGATCGACACGGTGGGCGCCGCACCGGCCCTTCCGGCCTGCCAGCTCGACCTCGACGACGTCGCGGCCGCCAAGGGCGGCGTCCGCTGGACCGACCCCGACACGCCGCTGGGCGACGACCAGCACTGCTCGATCGACATGAGCTTCAGCCCCGGCCAGGCCCGGCTGGCGGACCATGGCTGCGAGGCCGCCTATTGCGGCAAGAACGGCCGCTTCGCCGGCAGCTACCAGCGGTAGGCGAAGGCGGCCGGGTGTTCGCCCGGCCGTCGCCCAGAGCTTACTGCACCACCTTCAGCGTCCGTCCGGTGCGGCCGCGCCGGACCTTCGGCGCCTCGACCTCGATCGGCGCGGCGGCCGGTTCCTCGACCACAGCCGGTTCTTCGACCGCAGCCGGCTCTTCGGCGGTGAAGGTCTCGCGCATCTGCTCCAGCCGCAGCTTGACCTCGCCGGCGACCGGGCCGGAGGCGGACACGGCGGCCTCGATCACGGTGAAGGCCAGGTTCCGGGTCGCGGCGTCGGCCGTCAGCAGCACCGGCAGCGTCTCCAGCGCCGCTTCCGGCAGCCAGCGCAGGATCAGGTACTGCTCGCGCACCGCTTCCTTGAACTCGGCCAGCGAGTCCCAGTGGCCCGGCAAGCTGTCAGCATAGAGCTGGCGCAGCGTGGCGAAGCCGCGCTCATCCACCGCCCGCATCGGCCAGATGACATAGAGGATGGCGCGCAGCACCGCGGCGCGGATGTCGCCCTCGCCCACCTTGCCGCGCAGACCCTCGATCACCTCTTCGGTCTCGGCCCGCCGCGGCGGGCGGCGTTCGGCCAAAGTGCGTTCGTCGATGCCCAGCAGCGCCTGCAGCACCGGGTTGCCGTAGATGCCGTAGAAGCTGCTTTCGATCCAGCGGTCGCGCATGTCGCGCCAGCCGTCCAGCATGGTCACGATCTGGTTCGACATCATGTCCTGGAAGGCCAGGAACGGGTTGTCGGCCGCCGCCGGCTGCCGGTGCTCGCGCACCTGCTCGGCGGCCATCGCCACCGGCAGCATCGCCGGGTTGCGATTCGAGAACAGCGAGTACTGCAGCCGCAGCGGGCTCAACCGCCGCCCCAGCTCCGCCGCCGGCTCGCTCGACATCGCCTGGATCCAGGGCCGGACCAGGCTGCCGTACAGCTTGCTGTTGATCTCCGACACCTTTGCCGCGGTGGCGAAGGCGAGATCTTCCTCGGAGTTGTTCAGGCCCAGCGCCCGCAGGTCGTTCATGCTGCGCGCCTCGAACCGCACGACATGGTCGCCGCGGATCAGGTCGGAATGGGGATCGTCCGGCTGCATCTCGGTGATGACGGCCTCGTACAGGCCGGGCGCCAGCACGTCGATCAGGTCGATGTTCTGGATGAACTCGTTGTGCTCCTTCGCCGCGACGCGGCCGGAGACGAAGATGCCGAGATGGCCGATGTCATCGTGGATGGCATAGATGATGGTCTGGCCATTGGCGACGATGTCGTCGGTCGAATCGTACAGGTCGAGGATCCAGCCCAGCGCCTGCTGCGGCGGGGTGATGTTGTCGCCCTGCGAGCAGAACACCAGGATCGGCGACTTGATGTTGCGCAGGTCGATCTTGCGCCCATCCGAGGTCTCGAGCTGGCTGGCCGTCAGCTTGTCGCCGACGAACAGATCCTCGGTGATGGTCTCGATCTCGTTGGCGTTCAGCAGGACATAGCCGCCCCACCATTTCTCGAAACTGAGGTAGCGCGGCACCTCGGTGTCGATCTTGGTGTACAGGTTGTACTGCTTCGACCACAGCGTGTTGGACGGGTTCAGCATCTCGAAATTCTGCACAAGATGGGCGCCGTCATAGCGGCCATGGCCGAGATCGGCGCTGAGCGCCGCGGGCCAGCCGCCGCCGGCGAGGCCGCCGAGATAACGCATCGGGTTCTTGCCGCGCGGCCCGTCCCAGTAGGACAGCGGCGCGCCGGCCAGGATCATCGGCCCGACGATGTCGGGCTTGACCGCGGCCAGCATCGCCAGGGCCCAGCCGGCCTGGCAGTTGCCCATGACGCAGGGCTTGCCCTCGGC
The DNA here is from genome assembly GCF_057815775.1 of Inquilinus sp. NCBI lineage: Bacteria > Pseudomonadati > Pseudomonadota > Alphaproteobacteria > Rhodospirillales > Rhodospirillaceae > Inquilinus > Inquilinus sp. The sequence continues at coordinate 637 of NZ_JBYRFX010000393.1, read as the reverse complement.
CCTGGGGTGCCGCTCGGTCACCACGCGCAGGAAGGCGGCTTCGGCCCGGCCGATATCCTCCAGCGTCTGGCCGGCCACCGGCACCGGCAGGAAGCCGATGAAATAGCAGGGATGGCCGGCGCGCAGGGCCCGGCCGATCTGGCTTTCCGGCTTCATGCCGCCGATGCCCGGGCCGTGGCCGGCACGCGGGTCGACGATGACGAAGGGCCGCTTGTCCGGGTCGACCGTCACGCCAGCCGGCGGCACGATCTGCACCAGCATGTAGTTGCAGGGCCGCTCCAGCGTCCGGCCGTCGAGGATCAGCTCGAACTCGTAGGACAGCACATGCGGCGTCGGGTCCGCGGCATGGGTCAGGTACTGGTTGCCGCGCTGGCGCAGCACGTCCCAGAACAGCACCGTGCGCTGCGTCGCGTCGACCCAGTATTCGGCGGCGGACTGCCAGGGCTCGGCCCAGGCGGCGCTGAGCGCGGCGCTCTGGTCGGCGGTACCCGTCATGATAACCCGGTCCTCTTCCTTCGTTGCGAACGGCCATCCCGCGACGCGAGGGGCTTCACGCCCTCTGCACCAACACGGGACTCGCTTGGCCGATCCGCCCTAAGTCAGACGATATAGCATATTTTAGGGTTTTACATGCGCT
>NZ_JBYRFX010000392.1:0-12672 GCF_057815775.1 Inquilinus sp. | reverse complement strand
CCGCGTGGTGCGCATCGACGGTGCCCCCGCCAAGGGGCAGACCGCGCTCGCGGATCTGCTCCATCTCCTCTGGATCACGCCCGAGATGGACCGGCTGTTCGCCGACGGCGCCTCGGAGCGGCGGCGCTTCCTCGACCGCATCGTGATCAATTTCGTGCCCGACCACGCCCGCAAGCTCACCGCCTATGAGCAGGCGATGCGCGAGCGCAACCGGCTGCTGAAGGATGGCCGCCCCGACCCGGCCTGGCTGGCCGCGCTGGAAGACACCATGGCGGCCGCCGGCACGGCCGTCGCCGCGGCCCGGCGCGAGCTGGTGGCCCGGCTGCGCGGCGCCGAGTCGCTGATGGTGGACGGGCCGTTTCCGCGCGCCGATCTCGCCATCGACGGCCGGATCGAGGCGTGGCTTGACGATCGGCCGGCGATCGACGCCGAAGAGGCATTCCGCCGCCTTTTATGCGATAATCGCCGGATCGATGCTGCGGCCGGCGCGGCAACGGAAGGACCGCATCGCAGCGACCTGTCCGTCCATCACCGGTCCAAGGCAATGCCGGCGGCGCAGTGCTCGACCGGCGAGCAGAAGGCGCTCCTCATCGGCATCGTTCTTGCCAATGCCCGCCTGCTTGCCGGCGAACGCGGCGCCCCACCCCTCCTCCTCCTCGACGAGGTGGCGGCGCATCTCGACGAGACCCGTCGGACCGCGCTGTACGAGGAGATCCTGGCGCTCGGCGCCCAGGCCTGGATGACCGGAACCGATCCGGCGCTGTTCGCGCCGCTCGGGGACCGGGCACGTCACTTCGGCGTCGACGACGCCAGGGTGGCGGAACAAAACGGATGAAGAAGAATGTCGGACTCTGAGATCGCGAACGAAGACGCCTATGGTGCCAGTTCCATCACCGTGTTGCGCGGCCTGGAAGCGGTGCGCAAACGGCCTGGCATGTATATCGGCGACACCGATGACGGGTCGGGCCTGCACCACATGGTGTACGAGGTCGTCGACAACGCCATCGATGAATCCCTGGCCGGACATTGCGACACCATCACGGTGACGCTGAACGCCGAGGGGTCGGTGACCGTGACCGACAACGGCCGCGGCATCCCGGTCGCGATCCATGACGAAGAGGGCATCAGCGCCGCCGAGGTGGTGATGACCCAGCTGCACGCCGGCGGCAAGTTCAACCAGAAGTCCTACAAGGTCTCAGGCGGCCTGCACGGCGTCGGCGTCTCGGTCGTCAACGCCCTGTCGGAGACGCTGGACCTGCGGATCTTCCGCGACGGCCACGAATGGTTCATGCGCTTCCATGACGGCGAGAGCGAAGCGCCGCTGGCCGAGGTCGGGCCGCAGAACGGCCAGCGCGGCACCCATGTCACCTTCCTGCCGTCGACCAAGACCTTCACCAAGACCGAGTTCGATTTCGGCACGCTGGAGCACCGGCTGCGCGAACTGGCCTTCCTGAATTCCGGCGTGAAGCTGACCCTGACCGACGCCCGCGGGCCGGAGCCGAGGGTGGTCGAGCTGCATTACGAGGGCGGGCTGAAGGCCTTCGTCGCCTATCTCGACAAGTCCAAGCAGCCGCTGCATGGCGAACCGATCACGGTGACCGCCGAGCGCGACGGCATGACCGTCGAGGTGGCGATGCAGTGGAACGACAGCTATCACGAGACCATGCTGTGCTTCACCAACAACATCCCGCAGCGTGACGGCGGTGCCCACCTGGCCGGATTCCGCGGCGCGCTGACGCGGCAGGTGAACAACTACGCCACCGACAGCGGCATCCTGAAGAAGGAGAAGGTCGCGCTGACCGGCGAAGACGCCCGCGAGGGGCTGAGCTGCGTCCTGTCGGTGAAGGTGCCCGACCCGAAGTTCTCCAGCCAGACCAAGGACAAGCTGGTCTCGTCCGAAGTCCGCCCGGCGGTCGAGGCGGTGGTCAACGAGATGCTGGCCACCTGGTTCGAGGAGCATCCGAACGACGCCAAGCGGGTGATCCAGAAGGCGGTCGAGGCGGCCTCGGCCCGTGAGGCGGCGCGCAAGGCGCGCGACCTGACCCGGCGCAAGGGCGCGCTCGACTTCGCCTCCCTGCCCGGCAAGCTGGCCGATTGCCAGAACCGCGACCCGGCCGAATCCGAACTGTCCCTGGTCGAGAGTGATTCCGCAGGCGGCTCCGCCACGCAGGGCCGCGACCGCAAGTTCCAGGCCATCCTGCCGCTGCGCGGCAAGATCCTGAACGTCGAGCGGGCGCGGGTCGACAAGATGCTGGGCTCGGCCGAGATCGGCACGCTGATCACGGCGCTGGGCACCAGCATCCGCGACGAGTTCAACGCCGACAAGGCGCGGTACCATCGCATCATCATCATGACCGACGCCGATGTCGACGGCAGCCACATCCGCACCCTGCTGCTGACCTTCTTCTACCGCCAGATGCCGGAGCTGATCACCCGCGGCTACCTCTATATCGCCCAGCCGCCGCTATACCGCGCCGCCCGGGGCAAGGAGGCGGTGTATCTGAAGAACGACGACGCGCTCGAGGCCTATCTGATCGACAGCGGCATGCGCGACCTGGTCTTCACCCCGTTCGACGGGGCGCAGATCGCCGGCAACGACCTGCGGTCGCGGATCGAGCAGGCGCTGGAGGCCAAGCACCAGCTGACCCCGCTGATCCGCAAGGTCGGCAGCCGCATGGTGGTCGAGCAGGTGGCGATCGCCGGCGCCCTGGCGTCGCGCATCGTCAACGACCCGACCCTGGCGGCGGAGTCGGCGGCCTATATCGGCCAGCGGCTGGATGCGCTGGAGCCGGAATTCGAACGCGGCTGGCAGGGGTCGCAGCTGCCGCCGGCCGGCAACCATCCGGGCGGCCTGGTGTTCCGCCGCGTCCTGCGGGGCGTGACCGAGGGCCGGATCATCGATTCCGACATCATCCGGTCGGTCGAGGCGCACAAGCTCGACCGCTTGGCCGCGGATCTGCAGGCGCTGTACAAGCGGCCGGGCGTGCTGACCTGGATGAACCCCAAGGGCGCCGCCCAGGAATGGCCGATCACCGGCCCGATCGACCTGATCGACCGGGTGCTGGAACAGGGCCGCAAGGGCCTGGCCGTGCAGCGCTACAAGGGCCTGGGCGAGATGAACCCGGACCAGCTGTGGGAAACCACGCTGGACCCGAACGCCCGGGTACTGCTGCGGGTCGAGGTCAAGCATGCCGACGATGCCGAGAGCGTGTTCTCGACCCTGATGGGCGACGTGGTCGAACCGCGCCGCGACTTCATCCAGGAAAACGCCCTGAAGGTGACAAACCTCGACGTCTGACCGTCGTCCCGGAGGACGGCTGATACAATGAAAACGGCCCGGCGGATCTCTCCGCCGGGCCGTTTGCCGTCAACAGGTCAGGCTTACTTGGCGCCGACCTTGGCCAGCTCGGCCGGGGTCGCTTCGGCGTAGTTGCCGTTGCTCCAGACGTAGAACACGTAGTCGGTCTTGAGGCGGTCGCCCTTGGCGTCGAAGGACAGGTCGCCGATCACGGTCTTGTAGGCGCTGCCGTCATGCAGCGCCTGGGCCACCTTCGGGCCGTCGAAAGTCTTGGCCTTGGTCGCCGCCTGGGCCCAGGCCTGCACCGCCGCGTAGCTGTACAGGGTGTAGCCCTCGGGCTCGTACTTGTCGGCCCGGAACTTGGCGACCACGTCCTTGGCGGCCGGCGAATTGCGCTGGTCGGCACCGAAGGTCATCAGCGTGCCCTGGCCGGCGTCGCCGGTGATGCCCCAGAACTCCTGGGTGACGATGCCGTCGCCGGCGATGAACTGGGCCTTCAGCCCCTGCTCACGCGCCTGGCGCAGGATCAGCCCGCCCTCGTTCTGCAGGCCGCCGAAATAGATCACGTCGATCTTGGCCTGCTTCATCTTCGACACGACGGCCGAGAAGTCGCGGTCGCCGACGGTGATGCCCTCGTACAGCTTCTCCTGCAGGCCGGCCTTGTTCATCGTCGCCTTGGTCACGTCGGCCAAGCCTTTGCCGTAGGTGGTCTGGTCCTGGAGGATCGCGACGTTGCGGCCCTTGAACTTCTCGGCGATGAAGGCGCCGGCGACGGCACCCTGCTGGTCGTCACGGCCGCAGGTGCGGAAGGTGGTCTTCTGCCCAGCTTCGGTCAGCTGCGGGTTGGTCGAGCCGGGCGAGATCTGGACGATGCCTTCCTCGGCATAGACCGCGGAGGCCGGGATCGAGACCGCGGAATTGTAGTGGCCGATCACGGCCACGACGCCTTCGCCCACCATCTCATTCGCCGCAGACACACCCTGGCGCGGATCGGAAGCATCGTCGCCATAGACCACCACGACCTTCTGGCCGTTGACGCCGCCGGCGTCGTTCAGCGCCTTCACCGCCGCATCGGTGCCGCGCTTCAGCTGCTCGCCGACCGCGGCGCTCGGCCCGGTCAGCGGTGCGCCGAGGCCGATCTTCACATCGGCGAGGGCCGGGGTCGCCACCATGGCGGCCAGGGCGGCCCCCGCCAGCAGGACCCGCTGGAACTTCGTCATCACATTGCTCTCCCAAACGTCGACCGGTGACACTGGGCTGCAATCGGCAACCGCCCCGGTCCCCACGGGAGAACGTCTTATCGGCTAATAATAACGCGCGAATGTCACAGAACAATTCATCAGTTACAGTTGTAATTGATTGATTACGATAGAAAATCAGTATACCCGCGTCTCGCAATACGATCTTGGGCTGTCTATTCCAGAAAATTCAACCTGCTCGGGCCGAACGCCGAACAAATGCGGCGATATAAAGACGCTTGTCAGGCGATCAAGTCTGCACTTCGCCCATCTCTGCAGACATGATCCGATCAGCCCTTCAACGCATCTTCCAGGAACGTCGCATCGATGTAGCGCCCCGGATCGGCCAGATCCTTCTGTGGCCGGGCATAGGCGGAGCGCAACCGCAGCACCGTGCGCAGGCTGTCCCCGTCGATCCGCAGGTCCCGATAAAGGCCCTCGGACGGATCCAGCAGCGCGGCATAGGCGCGCTCGGCCTGCGGCCGCTCCATGCCCGCGATGCGGCGGGTCAGCAGGGCAACGGCTTCGTCGCGGTTCGCCCCGTCGGCCAGCCAGCCGATGGCGGCATGGAAGCCGCGGGTGAAGCCGGCCAATGGCTGCCTTAGCCGGTCGACCGTGCCACGCCGCGTCGCCGCGACGATGCCCTGATAGGCGCCGAGCGCGTCGCGCGCCCGTGCCAGGCGGCGAAAGCCCTTGGCCTCGGCCATGAGGTCGAGCGGCGTGTTCAGCAGGGTCGCGGCCTGGTCGCCCTGCAGCAGCGCCGCCAGCCGCTGCGCGCCGCCGCCGACCCGCACGAAGGTCACGTCGCCCTCCGCCAACCCACTCCCGGCGAGCATTTCGCGCAGCACGAAGGCGAAGCCGGTGGTCATGGCGTCGACCGAGACGGTGCGGCCCTTGAGGTCGGCGATGCTGCCGATGCCGGGCGCCGCCATCACGCTCAGCATGCCGTTGTCGACGCCGAACAGTGCGACGAAGTCGGCCGGGCCGGCGAGTTGCGCCTCGCCCTGCCCTTCGTCATAGGCGACGATGTTGTCGACCGAGGTCAGGGCGAGGTCGTAGCGGCCGTCATAGAGAGCCTTGGCCATCTCGACCGAATTCGGCGTGATCTCCAGCGACGGCTCGACGCCCTCGCGCCGGAACAGCCCCCGCTCCTGCCCAGCCCAGAACGGCAGGTTGGAAGCCCCGGCAAAGGCGACGATCTTCAGCGGCTGCATCGCTTGGGCTCTTCCTGTCTGCGAGAGGACGCCGATCCCCGCGGCGGCGGCCAGACCGATCATGTCACGTCGCGTCGGCATGTGGCCTTCCCGGTGGGGCGAGCATCTTCTGCAATCGATTGTGAAACAATTCGCAATCGATTGCAAATTCGCAATGCCGCGCGTCAGACGCCGAAGGCGATGCCGTCCTTGCGGTACATCTCGCGGACGATCTTCAGTATCAGCGCGATGTCGGGCGACCGGTCGTCCCGGCGGTGGCTGAGGATGATCGGCGTCAGCGCCTCCGCCTCGGCCAGCGGGCGGTAGACGACGCCGTCGCGCTGCAGGCCAGCGACCCCTGCCGGCACCAGGCAGAGCCCGATCTCGGCCGCGACCAGGCCGAGGGCCGTCTGCAACTCCCGCACCTCATGCACCGCGGCCAGCCGCAGCCCGCGGTCGCGGAACAGCGCCAGCACCTGGTCGGCATAGCTGGGCCTCGGCGCCTTGGGATAGACGATCAGCGGCTGTCCCGCGAGATCGCCGAGGCTCAGAGGACCATCCCCGGCCTGCAGCGGGTGGCCTTCCGGCAAGGCGACGATGATCCGCTCATTGCGCAGCAGCACCCGCTCGATCCGCGGGTCGTCGAACGGGATGCGGCCGAAACCGACATCGATCCGCCCCTCCTTCAGGGCGGCGATCTGCTCCAGCGTGGTCAGCTCCAGCAGGGTCAGCTCGACCTTCGGCCGGGCGGCGCGATAGCGCCGGATCACCTCCGGCAACTTGCCGTAGAGGGTCGAGGCGACGAAGCCGATGCTGAAGCGCGGGATCTCCGCCTCGCGCAGCCGGCGCATGGTCGCCTGGATCTCCTCCATATGGTCGAGCAGCCGCATCGCCTGTTCGTACAGCAGACGTCCGGCATCGGTCAGGCGCACCGGCCGGGTGCCGCGTTCGATCAGGGTGACGCCCAGCTCTTCCTCCAGCTGCTTGATCTGGCGGCTCAGCGGCGGCTGGGCGATGTGCAGCAGTTCCGCCGCCCGGGTGAAGTTCCGTTCGCGCGCCACGGCGGCGAAATAGCGGAGCTGGCGCAGGTCCAAGCTTGATACCCCCAGGGTATGGTTGCGACCAATTTAGTCTTGGACCCTGCCTGTCGGAAGGGGTGATCGTCCTCGGGCCAGAAGAGCAGACAGCCAGGGTATCGCTCGATACGGCGGACAGACCGCAGGGCGAAGATCCCGGCGACGACAGAGGGAAGGAACGCATGCTCGACACGATCCGCCAGGCCCTCGACACCGCCCTGACCGAGGATGCGGCCGCCGGCCTGTACCGCTGTGCCCGGGACATCTTCACCGACCCCGATCTGTTCGAGCTGGAGATGGCGACCATCTTCGAGGGCAACTGGGTCTATCTGGCGCATGACAGCCAGGCCCCCAACCCGAACGACTATTTCACCACCCATATCGGCCGCCAGCCCGTGGTCATCGCCCGCGACCGCACCGGCACGCTGAACGCCTTCATCAACGCCTGCAGCCACCGCGGCGCCATGCTGTGCCGGCACAAGCGGGGGAACAAGTCGACCTACACCTGCCCGTTTCACGGCTGGACCTTCAGCAACACCGGCCGGCTGCTCAAGGTGAAGGACCCGGCGGATGCCGGCTATCCCCAGGGCTTCAACTGCGACGGGTCGCACGATTTGACCCGGGTGGCACGCTTTGAATCCTATCGCGGCTTCCTGTTCGGCAGCCTGAATCCCGACGTGCCGTCGCTGGCCGAACATCTCGGCGAGGCAGCGAAGATCATCGACATGATCGTCGACCAGTCGCCGCAGGGGCTGGAGGTGCTGCGCGGGTCGTCGACCTATGTCTATGACGGCAACTGGAAGCTGCAGACCGAGAACGGCGCCGACGGCTATCACGTCAGCGCGGTGCATTGGAACTATGCCGCCACCACCAACCGGCGGAAGGACGCGGTGGAGCCCGACGCGGTGCGGGCGATGGATGCCGGCAGCTGGGCCAAGCAGGGCGGCGGCTTCTATTCCTTCGAGAACGGCCACCTGCTGCTGTGGACCCGCTGGGCCAACCCGGAGGACCGGCCGCTGTTCGAGCGCCGGGACGCGCTGGTGGCCGAGCATGGCACGGCGCGGGCCGACTGGATGATCGGCAATTCGCGCAACCTGTGCCTGTACCCGAACGTCTATCTGATGGACCAGTTCAGCTCGCAGATCCGGACCTATCGGCCGCTCGCGGTCGACAAGACCGAGGTCACGATCTACTGCATCGCGCCGAAGGGCGAGAGCGCCGAGGCGCGCACCCACCGCATCCGGCAATACGAGGATTTCTTCAACGCCAGCGGCATGGCGACGCCCGACGACCTCGAGGAGTTCAGGGCCTGCCAGCTCGGCTATCTCGGCCGGGCCGCGCATTGGAACGACCTGTGCCGTGGCGCCGAACACTGGATCCAGGGCGCCGATGAGGGGGCCGAGGCGATCGGGCTGAAGCCGCAGCTGAGCGGCGCCCGCACCGAGGATGAGGGCCTGTTCGTGGTGCAGCACCGGCACTGGCTGGACACGATGCGCCGCGCCGCCGCCGCCCGTGGGGAGGCCTGAGGCCATGAGCACCATTGCCTTCAGCCGTGCCGAGGCCGAGGCCTTCCTGTATCGCGAGGCCCGCTATCTCGACGACAAGGACTGGGATGCCTGGCTCGCCCTCTACAGCCCCGACGTCGAATTCTGGATGCCGGCCTGGGACGACGACGAAACCCTGGTCACCGACCCGCAGACCGAGATCTCGCTGATCTGGTACGGCCACAAGGGCGGGCTGGAGGACCGGGTGTTCCGGATCCGCACCGAGCGGTCGAGCGCGACCAGCCTGCCGGAGCCGCGGACCGGCCACAGCATCAGCAATGTCGAGATCCTGGAGCAGGACGGCACCGAATGCCGGCTGCGCTTCAACTGGGTGACGCTGAGCTACCGCTACAAGACCGTCGACACCTATTTCAGCACGTCGTTCTACACGCTGGACCTGTCGGGCGGATCGCCGCTGATCCGGCGCAAGAAGATCGTCCTCAAGAACGACTACATCCACCACGTGATCGACATCTATCACATCTGAGACAGGGGCCGGCGCCAGCCGCCGGGAACACCCATGGGTCACAGGATCGCCCTCAACTTCGAAGACGACGTCACCCGCTTCATCGACTGCGCGGCCGGCGAGACCGTGGCCGAGGCGTCGTACCGGGTCGGCATCAACATCCCGCTGGACTGCCGCGACGGTGCCTGCGGCACCTGCAAGGGCTTCTGCGAAAGCGGCGCCTATGACGCCGGCGATTATATCGACGAGGCGCTGACCGGGGACGAGGCGGCGCAGGGCTATGTCCTGCCCTGCCAGATGCGGCCGCAATCGGATTGCGTGCTGCGGATCGCCGCCGCCTCGACCCTGTGCAAGATCCGCGGCGGGTCGTTCCAGGCGAAGCTCGGCGCCGTCACCCGGCTGTCGGCCACCACCCTCGGCGTCTCGCTGCAGCTCGAACCGGCCGTGCCGCCGCCCGGCTTCCTGCCCGGGCAATACGTCAACATCCGGGTGCCGGGCACCGAGCACAGCCGGTCCTATTCCTTCAGCACGGCGCCGGGATCGGCCGAGGCCGGCTTCCTGGTGCGCGACATCCCGCAGGGGCTGATGAGCACCTGGCTGCGCGAGGCCGCGGTGCCGGGGGCCGCGATCGAGTTCAGCGGCCCGATCGGCGCCTTCTACCTGCGCGACATCCGGCGGCCGCTGCTGTTCCTGGCCGGCGGCACCGGGCTGGCGCCGTTCCTGTCCATGCTGGGCCGCATCGCCGAGACCGGCAGCGATCACCCGATCCACCTGGTCTACGGCGTCACCAGCGATGCCGACCTGGTCGAGGTCGAGCGGCTGGAGCGTTTCGCCGCGCAGGTGCCGGGCTTCAGCTTCGCCTGCTGCGTCGCAGCAGTGGACAGCGCCCATCCGCGCAAGGGCTATGTCACCGCCCATGTCACGGCGGAGCATCTGCACGGCGGCGATGTCGACGTCTATCTCTGCGGCCCGCCGCCGATGGTGGAGGCGGTGCGGACCGATCTGCGCGACCGCGGCGTCACCCCGGCGAATTTCTACACCGAGAAATTCGCGCCCAGCGGCACGGCGGGCCGGGCATGAGCCGCCCCGACCGCTTCACCGGCCGCACCGCCATCGTGTCAGGAGCGGCCCAGGGCATCGGCCGCAGCGTCGCGCTCGGCCTCGCCGCCGAGGGCGCCCGGGTGGTGCTGGCCGACCGCTCCGCTTTGGTCGAGGAGGTCCGGCACGAGATCGCGGCAACCGGCGCCGAGGCGCTGGCCGTGACCGCGGATCTCGAGACCTTTTCCGGCGCGACCACTGTCATGGACCGGGCCCGCGACCGCTTCGGCCGGATCGACATCCTGGTCAACAATGTCGGCGGCACGATCTGGGCGCGGCCCTATGCCGAATATGACGAGGCGCAGATCGAGGCGGAGATCCGCCGGTCGCTGTTCCCGACCCTGTGGTGCTGCCGCGCCGTGCTGCCGGCGATGCTGGACCAGGGCGGCGGCGTGATCGTCAACGTCTCCTCGGTCGCCACCCGCGGCGTCAACCGCGTGCCCTATGCCGCGGCGAAGGGCGGGGTGAACGCCATCACCGCCAGCCTGGCCTTTGAATATGCCGGGCACGGCATCCGGGTCTGCGGCGTCGCCCCCGGCGGCACCGAGGCGCCGCCCCGGCGCATCCCGCGCAACCCGGCGGCGCCGAGCGCGCAGGAGGCTGAATGGTACCGCGCGGTGGTCGACCAGACCGTCGCCTCCAGCCTGATGCGGCGCTACGGCACCACCGAGGAGCAGGCGATGGCGATCCTGTTCCTGGCCTCGAACGAGGCCTCCTACATCACCGGCGTCACCCTGCCCGTCGCTGGTGGCGACCTGGGATGACGGCCGCCCCATCGGCCGCGAGCAACAAGCCAGCCAAGACATGGAGGAAACCGAGATGACCCATCCCCTGCTGACCAACAGCCCGACCAAGGACCTGCTGGACCGCATCGCCGGCCTGGACAGCGCGGCCGGCGACCCGCGCCTGAAGCAGATCGTCCAGCGCGTGGTCTCCGACCTGTTCCGGATCATCGAGGATCTCGACGTCAAGCCGGCCGAGTTCTGGAGCGCCGTCAGCTACCTGACCGAGCTGGGCCAGGCCAATGAGGGCGGCCTGCTGGTCGCCGGGCTCGGCATCGAGCATTTCCTCGACCTGCGGCTGGACGAGGCCGAGCGCCGCGCCGGGCTGGAGGGCGGCACGCCGCGCACCATCGAAGGGCCGCTCTACATCGCCGACGCCCCGCTGTCGCAGGGCGAGGCGCGGCTGGATGACGGCGGCGAGCAGGGCGAGGTGCTGTTCATGGGCGGCCGGGTGCTGGACACCGAAGGCCGGCCGGTCGCCGGCGCCATCGTCGATGTCTGGCACGCCAACACGCTGGGCGGCTATTCCTTCTTCGACCCGTCGCAGGCGCCCTGGAACCTGCGCCGGCGGATCGAGACCGACGCCGAGGGCCGCTACCGCTTCCGCTCGCTGCTGCCGTCGGGCTATGCCGTGCCGGTCGGCGGGCCGACCGAGCGGCTGCTGAGCGGCATCGGCCGGCATGGCCATCGCCCCGCCCATATCCACTTCTTCGTCTCCGCCCCCGGCTTCCGCCAGCTGACCACCCAGATCAACATCGACGGCGACGCCTATCTGCATGACGATTTCGCCTTCGCCACCCGCGACGAGCTGATCCCGGCGGTCCGCCGCATCGACGACCCGGCCGAGATCCGCGCCCACGACCTGAACGCGGCCTTCGCCCGGATCGAATTCGACTTCACCCTGCACCAGGCCGTCGCCACCGCGCCGGACACGGTGGTGGCCCGCGCCCACGCCAAGGCCGCCTGACCCCTGACCTTCCGTCCCGAACCCGAGGCCTTCATGCCCGACACCCTGGCGCTGCCGACCAGCGACCTTGCCCGCGATCTCGCCATCGCCGAGATCCGCAGCACCATCGTCGACGTGCCGACCCGGCGGCAGCACAAGCTGTCGTCCCTGTCGGTGACGGCGCAGAGCTACGTCATCGTCGAGCTGCGCCTGGCCAATGGCGCGGAGGGCATCGGCGAGGCCGCAACGCTGGGCGGGCCGCGCTGGAGCGAGGAGACGGTCGAGAGCATCAAGGCCGCGATCGACCACTACCTCGCCCCGGCGCTGCTCGGCCTGCGCGCCGACCGGTTCGAGGCCGCCGGCGCCCGCATGGATGCGGCGGCCAAGCGCAACACCGCCGCCAAATCGGCGATCGAGACGGCGCTGTTCGACGCCGTCGGCCGCACGCTGGGCCTGCCCGCCAGCCTGCTGCTGGGCGGCGTGGTGCGCGACCGGGTGCCGGTCTTGTGGACCCTGGCCTCCGGCGACCCGGCGCAGGAGATCGAGGAGGCGGAGGCCAAGCTGGCCGCCCGGCTGCACCGGACCTTCAAGGTCAAGATCGGCGCCCAGCCGGCCGAGGCCGATCTGGCCCGGCTGCGCCGCCTGGCCGGCGCGCTGGGCGATCGGGCGGCGCTGATCGTCGACGCCAACCAGGCCTGGGACGAGACCACCGCCGTGCGCTGCCTGCCCGTCCTGGCCGAATTGGGCATCCGGCTGGTGGAGCAGCCGCTGCCGGCCTGGAACATCGCCGGCATGGCCCGGCTGCGTGCCCGTTCCACCGTGCCGCTGATGGCCGATGAATGCGTGTTCTCGGCGCATGACATGCTGGCCGTCGCCCAGGCTGCCGCGGCCGATGTGGTGTCGCTGAAGCTGGTCAAGCATGGCGGGCTGCTGAACACGCGCAAGGTGGCGGCGGTGGCGGAGGCAGCGGGCATCGGCCTCTATGGCGGCTGCCTGCTGGAAAGCTCGATCGGTGCGGCCGCCCATCTGCA
>NZ_JBYRFX010000391.1:0-2114 GCF_057815775.1 Inquilinus sp. | reverse complement strand
GCCCGCTGCACATGGGCGACGGAATAGATGTGCCGGATGTCGCCGGTGGTCCGGCGGATGCGGAATTCGCCCTCATAGGCCGAGGTCACCGATAGCGCCCGCTCCCACTCCGCCCCCACTGTCCCGACATCGTCAGGGTGGATCATGGCGAAGGCCTCTTCCATCGTGCCGCCATAGGCACCGGGGGAAACGCCAGCCCGCATGCCGGTCTCGCCGAAGCCGTAGATCTCGTGCATCTCGGCGTTGAGATTGTACAGGCCGGTGACGAGGTCGAGGTCCCACACCCCGATCCGGCCGGCCCTGACCGCGAGTTCGAGCCGTTCGCTGACATTGGCGAACTGCTCCTCGATCTCCTTCTGCCGGGTGATGTCGGTGTTGGTGCCGATCATCCGCGTCGGCCGGCCATCAGCCGCCTGCTCCACCACCTTGCCGCGGGCCAGGATCCAGACCCAGCGCCCGTCCCGGTGCCGCAGGCGGTAGTCCATGTCGTAGATCAGCTCACCGCCTTCGACCAGGCGATCGAAGGTCCGCAGCGCCCGATCGACATCGTCCGGGTGCAGCCGGCTGCGCCACCAGGCATCGCCGGCCTCGTCGATCTCGGCCTCGGGGAAGCCGAGCATCGCCGTGCATTGGCGAGAACGCCAGATCCGGCCGGCGGCCAGGTTCCAGTCCCAGATTCCCTGGCCGGCGTTGGCCACGGCGACGTTCCAGCGCAGCTCGCTGGCGGTCAGGTCCGCCTCGGCCTGTTTCTGCGGGCCGATGCCGACGATCTGGTAGATGTAGTGGTCGCCGTCCGCGTCCGGCAGGATCGAGACATGGGCCATGCCCCAGAAGGCACTGCCATCCTTGCGGACGTAGCGCCGCTCCGCCCGGGCGGTGTCGATCTCGCCTCGCTGCAGCGCCGCGAAGGCCTGCAGCACTGCATCGCGGTCCTCCGGGTGGACGATGTCGCCGACGGTGCGGCCGATGCACTCCGCCGGCGTGAAGCCGAACATGGCGCAGAAGGCGGCGTTGGCCTGGCGGCAGCGCCCGTCCGGCCCGGCGATCGCCATGCTGATCGGGGCGCTGTCGAGGATCCGGCGGAACAGGTCGTCCCCATCGGTGCGACGCCTGGTCCCGCGCGGTCGGCCGGATGCATCGCCCATGACATCAATGCTCGGTTGCAAAAAAATACTCGCAACCGGCATTGCATCAACGATGGGCGGCGGTGACAAGAGACTGTGGGCACAAGGCCCGCAGCGAATGGGATTGAACCATGCCTGTGACGATGCGCGCGGCGACCGTCGACGACCTGCCGGCGATCCTGCGGCTGCTGGCGGACGACCAACTGGGCAAGAACCGCGAGACCGCGGTCGAGGCGCCCTATCGCGCCGCCTTCGACGCCATCGCCGCCGACCCGAACCAGGAATTGATCGTGGCCGAGCAGGATGGCCGGGTGGCCGGCTGCTTCCAGCTCAGCTTCATTCCCGGCCTGTCGCGCCAGGGCATGTGGCGGGCGCAGATCGAATCCGTGCGCATCGATTCAGCCTTGCGCGGCCAGGGCGCCGGCCAGGTGATGATGCAATGGGCGATCACCCGGTCGCGTGAGCGCGGCTGTGGCCTGATGCAGCTGGCCACCGACAAGCGCCGCACCGACGCCCACCGCTTCTACATTAGGCTCGGCTTCGTCGCCAGCCACGAGGGCATGAAACTGGAGCTTCACCCCAAGGAGTGAAGCCAGGGCTTCAGGACGGTTGCGCCGCGGCCGCCTGCGCCGCGACGCCCTTCTCGTATTCGACCTGGAACGCCTGCAGCTCCGTCATGTCCATGTCCGAGACCGCCCAGAACACCAGCCCGGACCGGGCCCAGCGGATCAGCCGGTAGCCATCGTCCACCTCCGGCGCCGGCGCGGCATCCGCCACGCCGGGCTGGGGCCAGACGAACAGGTTGATGATGTGCTCGCGCCGGCCATAGACCAGGGCTGCGACCACCCTGCGGTCGAGATAGTCGAGACGGCCACCCACCAGCGGGAAGCCTTGCGGCGCGAGATCGACCACCGGCGGCGCGGCATCGAGCTTGCCGGCGAACCAGGGCTTGACCGTATGACGGTCGGTGGACAGCACATCGGTCAGGTG
>NZ_JBYRFX010000390.1:0-5617 GCF_057815775.1 Inquilinus sp. | reverse complement strand
TGACGAGCGATGTGATTCCCGGACGGCCGAGCGTCCAGGCAAGCGCCACCTGGGCAGCCGAAACGCCCCTGTTGTCAGCGACCTCCACCAGGACATCGATAATGTCCCACAACCTGTTCTCGTCGCGGATCGGCGGTTCGGTCCAGCCGCTGAACTGGCGCGAACCTTCGGGCGTCTTCTGGTTGCGGCGGTGCTTGCCGGAGAGCAGTCCGGCCGCGAGCGGGCTCCAGACGAGTACGCCGAGGCCTTGGTCGATGCTGACGGGCAACAGTTCGTACTCGGCTTCCCGGGCTTCCAGCGTGTAGTGGATCTGCTGGCTGACGAAGCGCTGGCGCAGGGTGCGGTCGCTGACGGCCAGCGCCTTCATCAGGTGCCAGCCGGAATAGTTCGAGGCGCCGATGTAGCGGACCTTGCCCTGGCGCACGAGGCTGTCGAGCGCATCGATCGTCTCCTCCAGCGGGGTCAGCCCGTCCCACTGATGGACCTGGTAGAGGTCGATCACATCGGTCTTCAGCCGCTTCAGGCTGGCCTCGCAGGCCTCGATCAGATGGTGGCGCGACAGGCCGCGGTCGTTCGGCCCGTCGCCCATCGGGAAGCGGGCCGTGGTGGCGATCAGCACGCCGGATTTGCGCTTGCCGCCCAGGGCCTCGCCGATGATCTCCTCCGACGCGCCGGAGGAATAGACATCCGCCGTGTCGATCAGGTTGACGCCAGCATCCAGGCACAAATCGATCTGGCGCCGCGCCTCGTCCAGGCCGACAGTGCCGACCTTGGCGAAGTTGCCCTTGCCGCCCATGGTCATGGTGCCGAGGGTGATGGTCGAAACCTTCAGGCCGGAGCGGCCGAGCAGACGGTATTCCATGGGGCACCTCATCGCTGACGGGATGGCCCAGTCCTAGACCCACCGGTTTCAGCGTTCCAACGGAAAGATCTGATCGCATTCAGCACCGATGGCGCTGAATGGCCCGATCCCGGCTCGGCCGCGGTTGCGCGGACAGGCGAAACCCAGCCACACTTCGGGCGACAGGATCGGCCATTTCGCCTGAGGATCCACCCGAGGACTTGCATGCCCTCCACCATCGCCACCGAATCCACCGATCTGGCCCGGCTGCGGGCGCTGATCGCGGCATCGCGCGCGGTGGCCTGCGGCATGGTGCATGAGGCGGTGCCGCGCGATGCGGCCGGACAGCCGCGGCAGCATGCGATCGAGCCGGAAGGCTATGCCCGCCCGGCCCTGTGTTCCGATGGCCGGCGCGCCACCCAGCTGGCCTGCAGCCACAGCACCGCACGGCTGCCGCTGCGGCAGGCGATCGCGGCGCTGCGGGCGCGGGACGACGCCGATTCGGCGGCGCTGGAAGCGTTGATGGAAGATTGGACCCGGCTGGACGCGGCCCTGGGCACGCTGGACCACCGCCGCTATGCGGCCGAGACGCGGCTGGCAGACGCGGTTCGGGACGGGTTGGTCGGGACCGTTGACGGCGAGCGGTCGATCGCGGCGCTGGTCCAGGAGCATCGCGACCTCGCCCGAGGCCTCGATGCGCTGAGGGACCGTGTGCTGGCCGCGATCGACCGGCTTCCCGTTAGTTGAACACCGCCTCGTAGAAGCGGATGTCCTTCGCTTTCGCCATGTCGACGACCGCCGGCACGACCGGGTTGATGAAGACGCCTTCCATCAGCCCCTTCTCCGGATGCCGGATGTTGTAGACATGCGACCCGAGATCGGGCGCCGCCGGCGCGGTGAACAGGATCGCGAACGGATGGCGCCGCAGCAGCCCGGGCGACGCATGGGGCGACAGCCGGGCCGCGACCAGCGTGGCCTCGACCTGCCCCCCCGGCCCCTCGACCACGAAGGTGCCGCCGCGATGGTCCTTGAAGTCGTCGAAGCTCAGTTCAGCAAGCATTGGGCCAGTCCTCAGCTGCGCGGCGGGAAAATGCCTTCCAGGGCGATGATCCAGTTGATCGCCAGGTAGGGCGGCAGGATCGAGAAGGGCTGGTTGTTGCCCGCCAAGCCCGTCGTGCCGGTGACCGGAGAGGGAAAGGTCACGGCCGGGGTGGTGCCGCTCGGCGCGTAAGTGTTGACGGGCACCGGGCTGCCGGCGCTCTGGTCCGGGTAGTTCGCCGCACCGAGGATCGAGGTGGCGGTCGGCGCCGACTGGTTGGTGCCGCTCACATTGGTCGTGGCGGTGAGCGTGCTGGCGAGCGCCCCGGCCGGGTGGTTGTGCGTCGGCAGGTTGTTGAGGGTCAGCGTCTCGTTCTCGCTGCCGCTGATCTGGCCAAGGACATAGGTGCTCAGGCCCGGCCCCTGGCCGGCGCCGATCGGGAACCGGCTGGCCAGATTGGGCAGCGCGAAGGTGGTCTGGCCGTTGCCGCCATAGGTGGTGCCGAGCAGGCTGAACAGGGCGGTGTTCTGCGCGATCGACAGAATCTGGCCCCAGCAATAGGCCCAGCCGCGCGGCGCAAAGTTCGGTGCCCACCCCATGATGGTGGCCATATAGACGTCCATTGGAAATTCTCCCTGAAAAAACACAGTGATCGGAAATACTCGGCTGCTGGGTGCCGGCCTCGTCCGTTGCACGGAAAAAGCGAAACCGACCCTCGCAGCGACAACTTCAAATAAAATACAGCGTCAAAACAGAACTAACAAACAAATCATTATGTCATAAATTTTCCGAAGCCAAGCGCAAAATCACCGGGCCATCCAGCCGCCATCGACCGGCAGGACCGTGCCGGTGACGTAGCCGCTGTGCGGCGAGGCGAAGAACAGGGCGGCCGTCGCCAGATCCTGCGGCAAGCCCCAGCGGGCGGCCGGAATCCGGTCCAGGATCTGCCGGGTTCGCACCGGGTCGGCGCGCAGCGCCTCGGTGTTGTCGGTCTCCATATAGCCGGGGGCGATGGCATTGACGGTGATGCCCTTCGGCGCCAGCTCGTTGGCCATGCCGCGGGTCAGCCCGGCGATGCCATGCTTGCTGGCGGTGTAGGAGGAGACCCGGATGCCGCCCTGGAACGACAGCAGCGATGCGACATGGATGATTCGCCCGCGAATCTGCTGCTCCACCATGTGCCGCGCCACCGCCTGGGTCAGGAAGAACGCGCTCTTCAGGTTCACGGCCATCACCGCATCCCAATCCGCCTCGCTGAACTCCAGCAGATCGGCACGGCGGATGATGCCGGCATTGTTGACCAGGATGTCGACCCGGCCGAGTCGCGCGACGATGTCGGCGACCACCGCGTCGAGCCCGGAGGAATCCTCCAGGTCGCGCACGATCTCGACGAAGCGCCGGCCGGCGCCGGCCACCGCCGCCGCCGTGTCCGGCATCGGGCGGGAGCCGAGGCCGGCGATGTCGGCCCCGGCCTCGGCCAGGGCCAGGGCGATGCCCTGGCCAAGACCGGTGCGCGCCCCGGTGACGAGCGCGACCTGGCCCGACAGATCGAACAGACTCGCCGTCACAGCAGGTCGCCCATGGAGACGAAGTCCATGTCGGTGAAGGCCTGGTTGTCGCCGGCCATGCTCCAGATGAAGGCATAGGCCGCGGTGCCTGCACCGCAATGGATCGACCAGGGCGGCGACAGCACCGCCTGTTCGTTGCGGATCACCAGGTGGCGGGTCGCTTCCGGCCGGCCCATGAAGTGCATCACCACCGCGTCGGCCGGCAGCTCGAAGTAGAAATACGCCTCCATCCGCCGGTCATGGGTGTGCGCCGGCATGGTGTTCCAGGCGCTGCCGGTGTGCAGCCGGGTCAGCCCCATCAGCAGTTGGCAGGTCGGCAGCACCTCGGGGTGCAGGTATTGCGACAGGGTGCGGCGGTTGCAGGTCTCCGGCGCGCCCAGCTCCTTCACGATCGCCTGGGCCTTGGTGACCAGCCGCGACGGGTGCGCGGCATGGGCCGGCGAGGAGTTGATGTAGAACTTCGCCGGGTTGGCCGGATCGACGCTGGCGAAGCTGACCGCGGCGATGCCCTTGCCGAGATACAGCGCGTCCTGCGACGCGACCTCGTACACCGTCCCGTCGGCAGTGACGCGGCCGGCGCCGCCGACATTGATCAGCCCCAGCTCACGGCGCTCCAGCAGCGTGGCGCTGCCGACCAGCTTGGCCAGGTCCTCGCCGACCACAAGAGGCGCGTCGGTCGGCATGGCGCCGGCGACCAGCATGCGGTCGTAATGGGTGTAGGTCGCGTTCAACTGGCCCGGCACCATCAGCTGCTCGATCAGGAAATGCCGGCGCAGATCCTCGCCGTCCAGCATCTCGGCCTGCTCGTAATGCACCGCCTGGCGGGTGGTCGGGGCTTCGCTCGCCGTCATCGCAGTTCCTCTTTCACGCATCGTCTCTGGGGCCGGTCCGCACGGGGTGCGGGACCGGCTATTCGAACAGATCGGGGTGGTCGGCCTCGATCCCGGGCAGGGCCCGCAGGATCTCGGTCAAATGGTGCCGTGTCGCCTGCTCCGCCGCATCGGCGTCGCCGGCATCGATCGCCGCCATGATGGCGCGGTGCTGCGCGATCAGCGGCGCCATGGTCTCGGCGCCCGGCAGGGTCAGGGCGCAGATCCGGTCCATATGCGCCTTCAGGTCTTCGACCGCGGTCCAGGCCAGAGGGCAGCCGGCGCCTTCGGCGATGGCGATGTGGAACAGCTCGTCATAGCGCTGGAAATCGCTGTGGCTGCCGCGGGCCAGCGCCCGGTCCTGGGCGTCGAGCAGATCGTCGATACGTTCGCGGCTGGCCCGGTCGAAGCCGCCGCAGGCCCGCCGCACCAGTGCGACCTCGATCGATTCGCGGACGAAGCGCGCTTCCATCATCTTGCGCACCGACAGCTTGACCACGACGGTGCCGCGCTGGGGCTGGATCTCGACCAGCCGGGTCTTGGCCAGCGCGATCAGGGCTTCCCGCACCGGCTGGCGCGACACGCCGTAGCGCTGCGCGATCTCCTGCTCCGACAGCCGGGCGCCGGGCGGCAGCTCCAGCGTCACGATGGCACGGCGCAGCTCGCGCTCCAGCCGGTGCGCCGCGGATTCGAAGCTGTGGGTGGGGTCGATCTTCACGCGGGTTCCAGGGCCATGGCCTTCGTCTTGCATAGCAAGCCATACTACCAGACACAAGAATACAACGATCTGCCCGGGGGAGATGTCGATGAGTTCGAGCCGCGATCTGGCCATTGCCTTCACCGAGGCGCGCCGTGCCGGCCGCGCCCTGCCCGAATATCCCGGCACGCTGCCGCCCGACCTGCCGACCGCCTATGCGGTGCAGGAGGCGGCGATCGGACTGTGGTCGGACACCCTGGTCGGCTGGAAGGTCGCCGGCATCGCCGAGACCTGGCGGCCGCGCTACGACGCGCCGCGGCTGGCCGGCCCGATCTTCGCCCGCAATGTCCGCGATGCCCGGCAGGGGCCGGTGGAGACGCCGGTGATTTCAGGCGGCTTCGGTGCGGTCGAGGCCGAATTCGTGCTGCGGATCGGCCGCAACCTGCCGACCGAGGCCCGGGCCTACACCGCGGAGGAGCTGCGGCCCTTCGTCGGATCGGTGCATGGCGGCATGGAGATCGCGGGCAGCCCGCTGGCGACGCTGAACGACCTCGGCCCCGGCGCCGTGGCCAGCGATTTCGGCAACAATGCCGGCCTGGTGAT
>NZ_JBYRFX010000389.1:0-5083 GCF_057815775.1 Inquilinus sp. | reverse complement strand
CGATTGCGCGGGCCAGTTGCAGTGCCGGGGACCGCCAGATCGGGCGGCCATGCTGGTTGCAGTACAGCGGCTTGTCGGGGCGCAGCGGGTCGTCCGCGCCGATGCCGGCCAGCCAGTCGAGGCAGGGCGCCAGGACGGCGGCACCCAGGGCGACGGCGCGCAGCACCGCGATCCGCAGCTCGCAGATGCTGGCGTAAAACGGCGCCAGTCGCCGGGCGAACAGGTGCGGGTCGTGGCCGCTGCGGGCCGCGGCCAGCAGGCTGTCGCAGGCGCCGTCGAAGGCTGCGTGGCCGGTCTCGCCGATGCGGGCGGCGAAACCCGCGACATTGGCATTGACCACGAGGTCGACCGGGTTGCGTTCGCCGCGCTCGACCAGCCAGGTGCGGACAGCGCCGGGATGGGTCCAGGGCGGCGCCGTGCCCGCGACGATGCGGCGCGAGGCCGGGCCGATCCGGGCCCGGAACGCCGCCCGGCCGGCCTCGACGCCGCGCCGCCCGGTGGCCAGCAGGGCCAGCCAGGCCAGCGCGGTGTCGTCGGCATCCGGCGGCAGGTGGTCGACCAGCCGGGCGCCGGAGCCGTCGGCGGGGTAGAAGCCGAAGGCGCCCGGCGCGTCGGGCGCCTCGCAGCGCTCGATGAAGCCCAGCGCCCGCTCGCAGGCCAGCCGGGCGGCGGCGAAGGGGGCCAGCAGCAGCACGACCGACGCGGTGACGAAGCAGGTCTCATCCTCGATCCGCTCGTCGCCGTCGCCGACGGTGGAGGGGAAGGCGCCGCTCGGCCGCTGCAGGGTCAGCAGCGGTACCAGGGTGGTGAAGGAGGCGGTCATGACAGATCCCCCGGCCGCAGGCCGCAGGTGACCGAGGTCGAGACCGCGCCGTCCGCGCCGATGGTGATTCCGGCCAGCCCGTGCCAGGGCACGCCGTCCGCCGTCGGGGCGCTGATTGCGGCATACTCCGCCATCGGCCAGCCGCGCTCGACCCCGGCCTGCAGCCAGGCCGCGCGGGCCCGGTCGGCCGGGCCGAACAGCATGTCGGCATGGCTGTACCAGGTCAGCGCCCGGGCCCGGCGGTCGGGCCCGAAGGCCAAGCTGATCCCCTGGTCCCGGCCGGGCAGCGCGTCGCGCACCGCCCGGCCGGTGACCCGTGCCAGCTCCCCGGTCAGCAGGCCCGCCGCTTCCGGCAGGCCGAGGGCTGCGAGCAGGGAAGCCAGCGCGACCGGATGCAGCCGCGGCATCCGGCAATAGACCTCGGCGCCATCGGAGGCCGCGTCGAACCCGGCCATGACAGGCTGGGCCAGCCCGGTGGGGGCCGCAGGACCGGCCAGGCAGGCCAGCGGCCACCAGTCGCGCCAGGGCGTGCCCTCGGCGATCTCGACATACAGCTTGCGGCAGATCCGGCCCGCCCGCATGCGGGACCCGACCCAGGCGCCATAGTGGCCGCTGCTCGCCCCCGGCGCCAGGCGCGCGATCTCCGCGTGCTGGGCCACCGACAGCTCCGGGCAGAGCGTCAGCGCTGCCCCAAGGCGATCTGCGGCGGTGCCGCCCGGCGCCGGGTCGCAGCTGAGGCGCATGTCCCCGGCCGGCCAGACGAAGGCGAATTCGACCGGGTCACCATTGGCGCAGAGGTTGCTGTCCCGCGCCCCGGGATCCGGGCAGACGGCCCGGATCTCGTCATCCCACAGAGAAGAGATGGCCGAGAGGGGCGGGAGGATGGCCGGCCCGGGTGCGGGGCCGGCCACCGGCATTGCGGTGGCCAGCATGACACATCACCGCGTCAGCGAACCGTGACGGCGAAGCGCTGGATGCCGCCCGGCGCCTGCTCCGACGGCAGCGGCGGCAAATGCAGCTGCAGCTTGTTGGTGACCGTGGTCTCGGCAATGCTGTGCCGCTTCCCGTCCACCGTCACGTAGTCGGCGTTGAAGTAGAACACCAGGTCGCTGGCCGTGCGCGGCTTGCGCAGGGTGTAGAACAGCGGCAGCGACTTCACCTCCGCGGTCGGCTGCAGCAGGGTGAAGGGGATCAGCGGCGTGCGCTTGGCCGCGATGGCGGCGGCCTCGCCGGCCTGCAGATGTTCCCGCAGGGCGACATAGGATGGCGTCACCGGCGCGTCGGCGGAGGTCACGCTGCCCTGGGCGTCGATCATCTGGAAGACGTTGATGGTGACACAGGCGACCGACTCCCAATCCACCTCATTGCTGAAGATCTCGACGCCGTAGATCTCCTCGGTGTCCTTCAGGATCAGCGGCTTCTTGCTGTAGGCGAGGGCCAGGTTGGTCAGCTCGAAGATGTCGCCGTCGCCATAGATGATCTGGCCGTTCAGCCGGAAGAAGGCGGTCTGCGGGTCGGGCTGGGCGTCGAAGCGCCACGGGTCGGCGGAATAGAGACCTTTCTTGGCGTCGGGGCTCCAGCCGCTCCACATATGGTTCGGCGGCTTCGTCTCGGACGGGTTCTGGTCGTCGAAATAGGCGGCGGTGGCGTTGATGTCCATGAAGCCTTCGCCATCCGCGGTCACCAGCGCCCGCAGCTCCAGGTTGGCGATGTTCGGGGCGGGGCTCAGCACCTGCACCAGATCGGCGTTGCTGGAGCCGAATTGCTGCGGCGGCTGCACCACGATCAGGCCGCCATCCTTCAAGAGGTAGCGCAGCCGGAAATCATAGGTGTTGGTGATCGGCACATGATAGGTCGTGGCGAAGGCGAGGGCCTCACCGTTCACCAGCAGTTCCTGGGTCTGCAGCTTGGCGTCCCGGCCCTCCGGCGGATTGTCGTAGAAATCGATGAAGACGCGGTCGACGCCGCCCTTCTCCGCCTCGTCCTCGAACGGGATGTTGACGCCGATGAAGTTGACATTGCGGATGCCGAACGCATTCGGCCGCAGGTTGACCTCGGTCGCGATGTCCGTGATCCAGCCCGAGGTGTAGGGTGGCACGCCGCCGGGGAAGTTGACGGTGAAGCGGTACTTGTATTCCGGGTTGAAGCTGCCTTCCCCGGGCGCGAGATACAGCTTGCTGACCAGCCCGTCGGTCCCCGGGATCAGGGTGAAGGTGTTGTCCGTGGTGCGGGTCGGATACTCGACCTCGACCTGCACATTCTCGAACAGCAGGGATCCGTCGGCGGTGTAGGGGTCGCCCGCCAGCTGGAACAGCACCGACAGCTGCCGGTTGTCGACCTCATGATACAGCTTCTCCCAGGTCACCCTGTCGAAGCGCGGCAGGGACGACGACACCGGCGTCGACCATTCGACGATGGCGTCCTGGGAAAAGGTCTGGGTGAAGTCGCTGGTGGCCGTCACCGGGCTCTCATTGCCCTGGGCCAGCGCCCGCGCCGTCTCGACCGTGCGGGCGACCTGCCCTTCCAGCGTGGTCCAGGCCCAGTCGGTCACCAGCTGCACCAGCTCCGGCGTGGCGCCGACGCCAGGTGTCACCTTGACGTCGCCGGCGCCCGATTCCTGCAGCACCTGGCGCACCTCGACCAGCACCTGCTTGCTGTTGCCCCAGGTGTCCTTCCGGCTCTCGTACTTCTTCTCGTAGGAGATGGCGGCCTGGGATTTGTAGATCACCGTGGCGGCGCAGCCGAGCAGCTGGGTCAGCACGCCCATCTGGTACTGGATCAGGAAGGGCGACAGCGTGCCGGGCTCGGTGAAGGCCTTGACGAAGGTGTTGAGCGCCGCGTCGTCTTCCAGCTCGACCTGGAAATAGGCGACGTTGCTGCCGAACAGCGATGGCGTCTGCACGATCGTCCGGCTGACCGTCTTGTCGCCCTCGGGCACCTCATAGGTGAAAAAGGCGTCGCCGCTGACCCAGGTGAACTGGCCCCAGCCGGCGATGTTGCCGATCTCGGACTCGGCCGCCTGCCGGGCGTCCTCCGGCGCGAACAGCTCGACCTCGAAGCTGCAGATGCCGGCGACGCCGCCGGTCGTCGACTTGTACTTGGTCAGGGCGAAGACGGGCTGGCCGTTCTGGATCCGCAGCCGCGGGACCGGCGCCATGTACCAGATATTGGTCTCGGTCCGGTCCCGGAACACGGTCACGGAAAGGCTATTGTTCGCACCATAGACGATGGTGCGCGCCGTGGTGATGTCGAACATCGCTTGGCTCTCCTCGGGGGCCCGAACGGGCGCAATGGGTTGCCGTGGCTGTGAGGCAGGGGCCGGCCGTGCCGGATCGAACGCGCGATGCCGGAGGGGTCGCCTCCGCATCCGCGCGGTGGATCAGGATGGTGATGGGCGCTCGGACGCGGTCCGCTGCCGTCTAAAAATGTCGAAGCCGGATAGAAGAGATCGAAAATGGAAATAAGTTTAGATAAAATTTACTGTCTTAATGCCTGAACAGATATAGCGCGGCCGACTCATGAAGTTGCGAATGGTCGATGAACCGCCATTCGCAAGCACGAATATTGTCTTATGCAGGATGGATTTTGGCCGGGGGACGGATGGATGTTGCCGGAGGTCACACCGACGGACCGCACCATTCGTTGCCTCTCCCGCTTGCGGGAGAGGTCGGAGACGCGAAGCGGCTCCGGGTGAGGGTTCTTCGTCGAGGCCGGGGCCAACCCTCACCCGGTCTCGCTGCGCGGGCCCGACCTCTCCTCCTCGGGCTTGACCCGGGGGCAGGCGGGAGGGGCAACGCAAAGATGCTCGGCATCTCGCCTTTTTGTGCACGTTTTGTTCATTGCGGCCATCCACCCATCGGCCGCATGCTTCCTCCATGACCCAAGCCCCGCTCGATCCCGCAACCGAACCCGCCGGCACCACAAGCCTCGGCGGCGAGACGCATGAGCGGGATTGGGCGGAATTGGAACTGGAGGTGCTGCACGACCTGGCACGGATCGGCAATTCCATCTCCGAACAGCTGACCAGGGATACGCAGCAACCGCCGCCGCCCTGTCCGCCGGATCCCCCGCGCGGGTCAAGGCCGACCGCGAGGTCGCGCTGGCCTTCATGCGCCTCTCCCGCGCCGTGCGCCTGACCATGGCGATGTTCGGCCGGGTGCGGCAGGCCCGCGAGGCCCTGGCCGCCGGCACGGCGTCGCCGGCCGCATCCTTCAGGCCGGAGCGGTCGCCCACCGGGCCATCCCAGCGCGCCGTCGAGGC
>NZ_JBYRFX010000388.1:0-2435 GCF_057815775.1 Inquilinus sp. | reverse complement strand
CGTCGACGGCCCGCGCGGCGCGGCTGCGACCGAAGCTGTTCTGCCACTGCTCGGCCTGGCGCAGGCGCTGGTCCAGCGCCTTCATGGTGCGGTCGAGTTCCGGCGAATCGTCCTTCTCCCACACCCGCAGCACCAGCAGGTAGATCAGGCCGAGCGCCCGCACCCGGGCCAGGCCGAGCAGGCCCCGAGCCGAAATGCCGGCGGATTGCAGGGTCCAGCGCATCGACAGTTCGAGCTGGCGGGCCTGGATCAGCGCCGACAGCGGGTCGAGCCGCAGGTCGCGCAGGATCGCCTTGACCCCATCCCGATGGGCGGACAGCAGGTCGAAGCGGCGCATCATCAGGTCGAACAGCCGGTCGCGCGGGCTTTCATCCTCGCCCGGCAGGTTCTCGGACAGCGCCGCCTGGTCGACCATGCGGCCCAGCCCGGTCAGCAGATCCGCCTTGGTCGGGTAGTGGCGGTACAGGGCCGACATCGGCACCTTCGCTGCCTCGGCGATCTCGGCCAGGGTCAGGGCGCGCCAGCCCTTCTCCGCGGCGAGATCGACCGCCGTGGTGACGATATGATTCGGCAGATCGGCCTTCTTTGCCATGGTCCAGCTCCTCGCGGGTCAGGCCTTCCAGGCCGCATTCGGGCTCAATCTAGCGCAATTCGCCGGCAAGGCGAGCCCGGTTACGCCGGGCGCTTGGCCACATCGGCGACCACGCCGCCGGTCAGCGTCACCAGTTCGGCCGGCGTCAGGGCGAAGACGGAGTTCGGCGTGCCGGCGGCGGCCCAGATCGCCGGCAGGGCCAGCAGGTCGCGGTCGATCACCACGTATGGAGGCGTGGCGTGGCCAACCGGGGCGACGCCGCCGATAGCAAAGCCGGTGGTGTCGCGCACGAAAGCGGCATCGGCGCGTTCGATCCGGGCGCCGTCGATGCGGTCGGCCAGCGCCGCCGCCACCACCGCCTCGTCGACCCGGTTCACGCCGCTGGCGATCACCAGCACCGGCCGGTGGCTGCCGCGGGTGCGGAACACCAGCGACTTGGCGATCTGCGCCACGTCGCAGCCTCTCGCCGCAGCAGCATCGGCCGAGGTCCGGGTCGATTCGCCGAACACCCGAATCTCAGGCGCATGCCCCAGCGCGGCGAGGGCCGCGGCAACGCGTTCGGCACTGGTGGCCATCAGGCCAGCTCGCGCGACCGGCGGGCGGCGGCGGCGACGGCCCGGGTCATCAGCGGCTGCAGCCCGTCCGGCGCCATCAGCACGTCGAGCGCCGCCTGGGTGGTGCCCTTCGGGCTGGTCACGGCGATGCGCAGCTCGGCCGCGCTCTCCGCCGCCGCGCCGGCCAGGGCGCCGGCGCCGACCACGGTCTGTCGCGCCAGCTGCATGGCGAGGTCGGCCGGCAGCCCGGCCACGCGCCCGGCCTCCGCCATTGTCTCGATCAGGTGGAAGATGTAGGCCGGGCCGCTGCCGGACACGGCGGTGACCGCATCCATCTGCGCGTCGTCTTCGATCCAGGCCACCTGGCCCGCGGCGCGCATCAGGGTGCCGGCCCGATCGCGCTGGGCCGCCGTCGCCACCGGATTCGCCACCAGCACGGAAATGCCCTGGCCGATCGCGGCGGGGGTGTTGGGAATGGCGCGGACAACAGCGGCCTCGGGCCCCAGCCCCTGCTGCAGATAGGCCAAGGTGCGGCCGGCGGCGATCGACAGGAACAGGGTGCCGGGCCCGGCGAAGCGGCCATAGGCCGGCAGCGCCTCCGGCATCATCTGCGGCTTGACCGCCAGCACCACCACTTCGGGCGCCAAGTCGGCCGGCAGCTCGGCCGCATCGCGCAGATGGTGCAGCCGCGGATCGGCGAGGCTGAGATCGGCCGGCTCCACAACCCAGATCCGGTCGGCGGCGTTGCCCGCCAGCCAGCCCTTCACCAGCGCACTTCCCATCCGGCCGCAGCCCACCAGCAGAAGATCAGTCACCGCAGTCGCTCCCCGTTCCGTCAAGCCGCGCCATCATGGCGCCGCGGCCGGCCGGTGCAAGCGGCATTCACGGCTGTTCGGAGACATGGCGGACAGGTTGGGCGGTTGAGCCGGCCTCATCGCCTGTGATTCAGGTGCGGGGTAGGCTGAGGCATCGCCCCGCCCACACGAAAAAGCCCGGCTCCTTGCGAAGCCGGGCTGGTTCCTGTCGTGCCGTCGGACGCTGTCGGGTGGGCTCAGGCCTCGCCGACCGTGTCCAGGATCGCGGCGGAGACCGCCTCGCTGGCGGTCTTGTCGCCCCACAGGATGAACTGGAAGGCGGGGTAGAAGCGCTCGCATTCGGTCAGCGCGATGTCGACCAGATCCTCCAGCTGCTCGACGCTCGCCGCCTGGGCGCCGCGCAGCAGCGTGGTGTGCCGGAACATCGGCGTCAGCTCCTCGGAGTCGACATCGAAATGGCCGAGCCACATCCGC
>NZ_JBYRFX010000387.1:0-1910 GCF_057815775.1 Inquilinus sp. | reverse complement strand
CTGGCCCACACCACCAACGGCTTCGCCTTCCGCGCGGTGCGGCTGAACGGCCGGCCGCTGGGCGAGGCCGGGATCTACGGCGCCCATGCCGGCAGCCTGGGTGTGCCGGTGGCCATGGTTTCCGGCGACGACCGCTGCGTGGCCGAACTGCGCGACCACTTCCCGCAGGCGGAGTTCGTCCAGGTCAAGCAGGCGCTGGGCAACCGCGCCGCCCGGTCGCTGCCGGTGGTCGCCGCCCGGGCTGCCCTGCGCGAGGGCGCGGCCCGCGCCGTCCGCCGCGCCGCCACCATCGCGCCCTTCCGCATCGACGGCCCCTACACGCTGGAGCTGGAGATGGGCGGCCCGGCCCTGGCCGACCTCGCCGCCACCCTGCCGCCGGCCGAACGCCGTGACGGGGTGACGGTGGCCTTTCCCGCCGCCAGCGTCGCCGACGCCATCCGCTGGATGAATGCGGTTTCCGCGATGTCCGCTTTCCTCCGTTAAGTCCGAGGTTCCCATGAGCAACCCATCCCGTGCCGTGCTGGCGATCCATGGCGGCGCCGGCACCATCCTGAAGGCGTCGATGACGCCGGAGCGGCAGGATGCCTATCACCAGGGCCTGCGCAATGCGCTCACCGCCGGCCATGCGGTGCTGGCCGCCGACGGTTCGGCGCTGGACGCCGTCACCGCCGCCGTCATGGCGCTGGAGGACGACCCGCTGTTCAACGCCGGGCGCGGCGCCGTCTTCACCAGCGCCGGCGAGAATGAGATGGATGCGGCCGTGATGGACGGGCGCGACCGCCGCGCCGGCGCCGTCGCCGGCATCTGCGGCCCGCGCCACCCGATCCTGGCCGCCCGCGCGGTGATGGAGCGGACCGAACATGTGCTGATGGCGGGGGAGGGGGCGCGCCGCTTCTGCCGCGACGCTGGGCTGGAGCACAAGGACCCGTCCTGGTTCCGCACCGACACCCGATGGGAGGCCCTGCAGACGGAGCTGGAGCGCCGCCGGCTGGCGCTGCCGGACGATGGCGACCAGTCCCGCAAGCACGGCACGGTCGGCGCCGTGGCCTGCGACGCCGCCGGCAACCTCGCCGCCGCCACCTCGACCGGCGGCATGACCGGCAAGACCCCCGGCCGCATCGGCGACAGCCCGGTGATCGGCGCCGGCACCTGGGCCGACAACGCCACCTGCGCCGTCTCCGGCACCGGCCATGGCGAATTCTTCATCCGCTACGCCGCCGGGCACGAGATCGACGCCCGCATGCGCTGGGCCGGGCAGGATTTGGCCCAGGCGGCGGACGGGGTGGTGCTCGACCTGCTCGGCCCGATCGGTGGCTCTGGCGGCCTGATCGCGGTCGATGCCCGGGGCAACGTCGCGCTGCCCTTCAACTGCGACGGCATGTATCGCGGCGTCGTCGGTGCCGACGGCCGCCTGCGCACCGCGATCCACCGGGAAGAGTTCCGGGTGGGCTAGGGCTGAACGGGTATTGCGTTGCCACCAAATTGAGTCCCCCCTCCCCTCGGGGGAGGGGGTAGGGGGAGGGGGTTTTCGACGCAACGCGCCGATGACCGATCACCGCGTCCGTTTCCTGCGGCAGAACCAGACCGATGCCGAGCAGCTGCTGTGGCACCAGTTGCCGGACAAGCGCGTCGGCGGCCTTCGCTTCCGCCGCCAATACCGTCTCGGCCCCTACATCGTCGATTTCGTCTGTCTCTCGGCACGGCTGGTGATCGAGGTCGACGGGCCGTCGCACGAGCTGACAATCGATGCCGATGCGCGGAGAACGCATTGGCTGGAGGACCAGGGATTCCGCGTCATGCGCTTCTCCAACGACCAGGTCATGCGTGAGCTGACGGGCGTCGTGCAGGCGATCGCGGAAGCATTGGGAGGAAGAGGTGTCGGACCTTAGAGCGTTCGGCTCTGGCGTCGA
>NZ_JBYRFX010000386.1:0-12806 GCF_057815775.1 Inquilinus sp. | reverse complement strand
CGAACAGCGGAAACGCCCCCTTCTCCGCCGCGATCTCCGCCGAGGCGCGATAGGAATGGCGCTTGATCGCGCCCAGCCAGTCCTCGACCAGCGCGGCCGATTGGGGCGATCCGTAGCGCACCCCCATCATCAGGAAGGCATCGGCCAAGCCAGTGACGCCGAGGCCGATGCGCCGCTTGGCCGTGGCCTCGGCCGCCTGTTCCGGCAGCGGAAAGCGCGAGACGTCGACGACATCGTCCATCAGCCGGATGGCGACCGGCACGGTCTCGGCCAGCGTGTCATGGTCGAACCGCGCCTGCGGCGTGAACGGATCGCGCACCAGTGTCGCCAGGTTGATGGAACCGAGCAGGCAGGCCCCATAGGGCGGAAGTGGCTGTTCGCCACAATTGTGCAGGACGAGGCCGTTGCCGTCGAAGGCGTTCGGGCCCGGGATCTGGACGTCGTAGACATCCTCTTCGCCGTCCGGTGCCAGGCCCGTGATCGTGGCCAGGAACCGCTCGCGGTTGAGCGCCTGGCGATATCCGCTCAATGTCCGTTCGAGCCGTGTCCGCTTGGCGGTATCGGCGAACCCGATCCGCGCCGCAAAACGGGCGATGCTGGCCCCGGCGATGACGAGTTCGTGGTCGGCAGCGCAATCATCGGACCGCCGGCCGCCCTTGCCGTCCGGAAGGAGGCGGGCGCCGGCCGGCCGCCGCTCCGCATAGATCGTCGCGGCGATGCCCAGCCGCAGCAGCATGCGCTGGACCGCGCGCAGCAGGGCAAGGTCGCTCTGCGCCAACCGGATGCTGACGCCCTTGTCCTGGGCGCCCTGGACCGAGCCGTCAGCGTCGAACAACCCGCGCAGCAGGCCGATGGCGAAGGCCGAGGACGACTGCTCGATGGCCGGCGTGATGGTTTTCCGGCCAGGCGCCAACCCGAGTGACAATGCCAGGGTCCGCAGGGACCCCAGACTCAGCCGATATTCCCCCCGTCCTGGCACCCGCATCCAGCCGGCGAAATCGGCCCGGTGCGCCAGAGACCGGGCGGCCGACAGGGCGGTCGCCATCACCCCGGCGACGCCGGGACAAA
This sequence comes from Inquilinus sp., assembly GCF_057815775.1. Classification (NCBI taxonomy): domain Bacteria; kingdom Pseudomonadati; phylum Pseudomonadota; class Alphaproteobacteria; order Rhodospirillales; family Rhodospirillaceae; genus Inquilinus; species Inquilinus sp. Next base: position 11,738 of record NZ_JBYRFX010000386.1, on the reverse strand, counting down.
GATCGGCGCCGTTGACCGTGGCTTCCCCTGGCCAGGCCGAGAGCACGGCCTTGTCGGCCTTCAGTGTGCCGTCGCCGATCAGCAGCCCGATCAGATAGCCTTCGCCGTCCGAGCCGAAGCCCGACCAGGCGACGGCATCGCCATGATCGTGCAGTCGAACGCGGTCGCCGGCTTTCAGCTCACCGACCTTGCGCCATTGCGTCTCGATCCGGAAACGGGACACCGCAGTCGCGACCAGGACCGGATGGTCCGCCGTGAGCTTGAGGACATGGCCTTCCGCCGTCTCCAGCCGCAGCACCGGCTTGCGGCCGGTCGCAAAGAAGCCGTCCGGCCCGGAGGGCGCCGGCTGCCCGTCGATCATGGCGGTGAAGGGCCGCCCCACCAGATCCCCGACCAGGCGCGGGCCATTCAAGGTCTGGACCCAGGTGTCTGCCGTGACGCAGGGATTGGTGCTCTGGATCGTCTCGCAATAGGCAAGGTTGTTCCGGGCGTTGATGCGGTCGATGAAGATCACGCCCGGCTCGGCCGCATCATAGGTCGAGCGCATGATCCGGTCCCACAGCTCGCGCGCCGGCAGGGTGCGGAAGACGCGGCCGCCGAACACCAAATCCCAGGGCGCGTCGGCCTCGACCGCCGCCATGAAGGGGTCGGTGGCCAGGACCGACAGGTTGAACATGCGGAGACGGCCGGGGGTGCGCTTGGCCTCGACGAAATCGACGATGTCGGGGTGGTCGCAGCGCAGCGTCGCCATCATCGCGCCGCGGCGGGAGCCGGCCGACATGATGGTGCGGCACATCGCGTCCCAGACATCCATGAAGGACAGCGGGCCGGAGGCGTCGGCGGCGACGCCGGCGACCGGCGCGCCCTTCGGCCGGATGGTGGAGAAATCGTAGCCGATGCCGCCGCCCTGCTGCAACGTCAGCGCCGCCTCGCGCAGATGGGCGAAGATGCCCGACATGCTGTCGGGCACCGTGCCCATGACGAAGCAATTGAACAGGGTGACGTCGCGGCCGGTGCCGGAGCCGGCGAGGATGCGCCCGGCGGGCAGGTAGCGATGGCCGCGCAGGATGTCGAGGAAGCGGCCGGTCCACAGCGCCGGGTCCGATTCGGCAGCGGCCACGGCCGCAGCGACACGGCGCCAGCTGTCCTCGACCGTCAGGTCGACGGGCGTGCCGTCCGGCTGCTTCAGCCGGTATTTCATGTCCCAGATCTGGGCCGCGATATCGCCCGGCTCGGCCACGTCGGACCTCCCGCAGAACGGCTCACCCCCAAAGGATGGGGGTGCGCCGCGTGCGGGTCAACCAGGGATCGTGGGCTCTACCCCACCTCGTCGAGGCGCGCCCGGTCGATGCCGTGGCGGGCCATCTTCTCGTTCAGGGTGCGCCGCGGCAGGTCGAGGATCTCCAGCGCCCGCGCCACCGATCCTTCGGCCTCGCGCAGCGCCGCCAGGATCAGGCTGCGCTCATAGGCGGCGACCCGTTCCGCCAAGCCGCCGGCCGCCAGGACGGCCGGCGCGGTGACCGGCGGCCGCAGGATCTCGCGGCCGACCGCCCCGGCCAGCCCCATGGCGAAGCGCTCCGCCGCCGCCTTCAGCTCACGGACATTGCCCGGCCAGCCATGGCCGAGCAGCGCCGTGATCTGGTCCGGCGACAGCGCGCGCGGCGGCAGGCCCAGCCGGTCCGCCGCGGCCCGGGCGAAGCGGCTGAACAGCAGCACCACATCCTCGCCGCGGTCGCGCAGCGGCGGGATCTCGATCTCCACCCCCGCCAGGCGGAAGAACAGATCCTCGCGAAAGGCCCCGTCGGCGACGGCGGCCCGGAGGTCCGATTTGGTCGCGGCCACCACCCGGATGTCGATCGGGATCAGCCGATTGGACCCCAGCCGCTCCACCACCCGCTCCTGCAGCACGCTCAGCAGCTTGGCCTGGGCCGGCAGCGGCATGCTCTCGACCTCGTCGAGCAGGATGGTGCCGCCATCGGCATGCTCGAACTTGCCGATCCGGGGTACGCGGGCGCCGGTGAAGGCGCCGGCCTCGTGGCCGAACAACTCGCTCTCGATCATCTCCGCCGGGATCGCCGCACAGTTGATTGCGACGAAGGGCCGGTCGCGGCGCGGGCCGGACTCATGCAGCGCGCGGGCCACCACCTCCTTGCCGCTGCCGGTCTCGCCGCGCACCACGACGTCGACCGGCAGCGGCGCCAGCTCGGCGATCAGGCGGCGTAGCCGGTGCATCGGCGGGGCGCTGCCCAGCAGCACCCCGGCCAACGCATCGTCCAGCCGGCTCTCGAGGTCGCCGACCCGGCGGCGCAGCCGGTGCTGCCCGGCGGCGTTGCGCAGGATGGCGGCGAGATGGTCCGGCTCATACGGCTTGGTCATGAAGTCGAAGGCGCCGGCCTGCAGCGCCGCCACCGCCATCGGCACGTCGCCATGGCCGGTCAGCAGCACCACCGGCAGGTTCGGCCGGTCGGCCGTGAGGCTGCGCAGCAGATCCAGGCCGCTTTCGCCCGGCATCTTCACATCGGTCAGGACCACGTCGGGATCGAAGCCGTCGATCTGGCGCCGGGCTTCGGCGGCAGAGCGCGCGGACCGGACGGTGAAGCCGCAAAGGCCGAGCCACTGCTCGATCGACCCGGCGACGGCAGCATCGTCCTCGACGATTAGGGTACGGTGCGATGGCATGTCGGTCATTCGGCGACGGCCCTCTCGGATGCGGCCAGGGGAAGCTCGACCACGAAGGCGACGCCGCCGAGGTCGGAGGGGCGGTGGATGATGGTGCCACCGTGATCGCGCACGATCCGGTACACCGTGGCCAGGCCGAGGCCAAGCCCTTCCCCCGCCTGCTTGGTGGTCACGAACGGTTCGAACAGCCGGTCGCGGATGGCCGGGTCGATGCCCGGCCCGGATTCTTCGACGATCAGCCGGGCCATGGTGCCGTGCCGCAGGACCACGGCCCGGATGCGCCGCGTCTCCGATTCCAGCACCGCGTCGATGGCAATGACGACCAGGTTCATCACCACCTGGTCGAGCCGCCCGGCCTCGCCCATCACCATGACCGGGGCGTCACCGGCGCGGTCGACGGCGATGCCGAGATCGGACAGGCGGAAGGCCAGCAGGCGGAGCACCGAATCGAGCGCCGCGGCCAGGTCGACCGGCGCGGCCTCGTGCCCGTCGCGGCGGGCCAGGCGCTTGAGCTGCCCGGTCAGCCCGGCGACGCGGTCGACCACCTCGGTCATCACCTCGATATTCGAGGCCACCTGCTGGGTCTCGCCCCGGCCGGACAAGAGGCGAGTGCTGGCGAGGTAGGTCTTCAGCGCCGCGAGCGGCTGGTTGATCTCATGCGCCAGCCCGGCGAAGGCCTGGCCGAGGGCGGCGAGCTTCGCCGCCTGGACCAGCTCATCGCGGGTGCGGTGCAATTCGGCCTCGGCCCGGCGCCGCTCGTCGATCTCGTCCTCGAGGCGGCGGTTGGCGGTGGTCAGCGCCGCCGTCCGCTCCGCCACCCGGTGCTCCAGCTCGTCCTTGGCCCGGCGCTCCGCCAACCGGGCGCGGCGGCGGGCGCGCCACAGCACGGCGGACAGCAGCAGCACGATCGCGGCCAGGCCGGTGGCGGCGGCAGCGACCATGGCGTTGAACTCAGCCGTGGCAGGGTCGGCCACCGCGATCAGCGACCAGCCATGGTCCGGCAGCGGCACGGTGAAGAGCAGGAGGTCGGCCGAGCCCGACGGACCGCCATCGAGCAGCCGCACGGCCGGGCCCGGCGCCTCACCCTTGGCCCGGCTGCGGAAGATCGGCCGGGTGACGGAGGGCAGGTTGGCATAGCGCCGCTCGGCCAGGATCGCCGCCTGGGCCCGGTTATCGAGCGCGAACAGCGGCCGGTAGCGCTAGCCCGGCCGGGCCGCCAGGAACAGGATGCCGTCGGCATCGGCGATGCCGAGCGTGGCCTCCGCCCCCGCCCATTCGCGTTCCAGCGGGGTCAGGTCGACCTTGACCACGGCGACGCCGACCGCGTCCGGCTGGCCGTCCGTGCCGGGGATGTCGATCCGGGTCGACAGGAAATAGCCGGGCAGCCCGGTGGTGGCGCCAATGCCGTAGAAGCTGCCCTCGGTCCGGGCCATCGCCTCCTGGTAATAGGGCCGGTAGGCATAGCCATGGCCGACGAAGCTGCCGGGCGTGTTCCAGTTGCTGGCGGCGATGGCGGTGCCGCCCCGGTCGAGCACATACAGGGCTGCGGCCCCGGCGGCATCCGAGATCGACTGGAGATGGCGGTCGGCGATGTCGAGCGCGGCGGGCAGTGGCCCTGATTCCGCCCGGTACAACGCCCGGACCTGCGGCGTCTGCGCGATCACCATCGGCAGGTAGCGGAAGCGGCCGATCGCCGCCTCGACGCTGGCGGCGGCCAGGGTCAGCCGCTCGCGTGACTGGCTCTCCAGCGCTGAGATGCCCGACCGCAGCACCAGCCAATGCACCGCAAGCGACATCCCGACCGCCGCCACGCCGGCGGCAGTGCAGAGCAGGATCCGGCCGGTTCTGGCCTTGGGGCGGGGCGGGCGCATGGCTGTGCTGGGTTTCTTGTCGGCCAACCCGCCGGGCTGGCCGTATCCTCCTAGGAATGTTTGGGCCCCGCCGCCTCGGAGACGACGGGGCCGGCACGCTACGACGGTTCCGATCCCGCGTCGATCTTGGAGGCCGAGCGGGTGTCGCGCATGAAGGCATAGACCAGTAGCGAACACAGGATGCAGCCGGTCACGTACCAGTAATACCAACTCTCATGCCCGAGATCCTTGAACCACAGCGCGATGTATTCGGCGGTGCCGCCGAAGATCGACACCGTCAGGGCATAGGGCAGGCCGACACCGAGCGCCCGCACCTCGGTCGGGAACAGCTCGGCCTTCACCACCGCGTTGATCGAGGTGTAGCCCGACACGATCACCAGCGCCGCGACGATCAGGGCGAAGGCGCCATAGGGGTTCTGCGTCACCTCCAGCGTCGACAGGATCGGCACGGTGCACAGGGTGCCCAGCACGCCGAAGGCGATCAGCAGCGGCCGGCGGCCGATCCGGTCGGACAGGGCGCCGGCCAGGGGCTGCAGCATCATGAACAGGAACAGCGCCGCCGCCGACACCAGGCTGGAATCCGTCTTGCTGAGCTTGACGGTGTTGACCAGGAATTTCTGCATGTAGGTGGTGTAGGTGTAGAAGGCGACGGTGCCGCCCATGGTCAGCCCGACCACGATCAGGATCTCGCGCGGGTGGCGCAGCAGCTGCCGCATCAGGCTTTCCGTCCGCGGCGTGCGCTTGGCCTTGGTGTAGGCCTCGGTCTCCACCAGGTTGCGGCGCAGATACATCGCCACCACGGCGCAAATCGCGCCGATGAAGAACGGGATGCGCCAGCCCCAGGCCTCCAGCTGGTCCGCCGTCAGCAGCGCGAATTGCAGCACGATCAGCACGGCCAGGGCCAGCAGCTGGCCCATGATCAGCGTCACGTATTGGAAGCTGGAATAGAAGCCGCGGTGCTTCTGCGTCGCCATCTCCGACAGATAGGTGGCGCTGGCGCCGTATTCGCCGCCGACGCTGAGGCCCTGCAGCAGCCGGGCCAGCACCAGCAGGATCGGCGCGGCGACACCGATGGCGCCGTAGCTCGGCGTCAGGGCGATGATCAGCGACCCCAGGCACATCACCGTGACCGACAGGGTCAGGGCTGCCTTACGGCCGTAGCGGTCGGCATAGACGCCCATCACCCAGCCGCCGACCGGCCGCATCAGGAAGCCCAGGGCGAACACCCCGGCCGTGTTCAGCAGCTGCGCCGTGGTGTCGCCGGCCGGGAAGAACGCCTTGGCGAAGTACAGCGAGAAGGCGGCGTAGATATACCAGTCGTACCATTCGACCAGGTTGCCGACCGAGCCGCCGAAGATCGACACGATCCGCTGGCGCGTGCCGACCGGCTGCGACGCGACGGCATTGCGGCGGAACCGGCGGATGCCGGCATCCGAGACGGCGTCTTCCATAGGCGATCTCCCCCTGTACGAGTGTTCTTGACGGCTGCTGCGGGCAGCCCGGCGGGGAGGATTGCAAGTCTGATGCCAAGTCGGCCGGCCGCCAAAAAGCGAGGCGGCCGGCCGATCCTGGGCTGGAAGGCCAGGCCGGCGGGGCGAAGATCCGCTGCTACCCTCACCGGCCATCAGCGGATTCTTGCCGATGCGACAGTTGGCTGCCGACCCGGCATAGACGGCCTCGCGCAGGCCGAGGGTGAAGCGGCCGGGACCGCTACTCCCTCGGGGCCACGCGCTCAGGCCGGCGCCATCGCCCGGGCCAGGCCGTAGCTGTCGACCAGATCAAGGGTGAGGCGGGTGATCTCCGGCGGGGCGATGCAGCGTTCGCTGACGACACGGCCGAAGGCCTTGAAGCTCGGCAGTTCGGTCAGCGACTCGGATTCGGCCGTCGCCGTGTTGACGAACAGGTGGGTGAACTCGTCCCCGTCCCGGAACGCCGCATAGGCGATGTGGTCCGGCACTGTCGCCCGCAGCTCGGCGAACACCGCCCGGATCAAGGCCTCGTTTTCCGCCGCGCGGTCCGGCTTGGCCGTGTAGCGCACCAATGTGAGTCTCTGCATCGTCGTCGTCCTTTGCCTGCGGCGCGCCCGATGCGCACCGGCAGGGACAAGGACGGCGGCCCGGCCGGAAAGGATGCGCCGCCGAAATATTTTCCGGGCGGCGTCTCCTTTCGCCGGCCGCCGGACGTCCTTGGGCTGAGGCTGCGCCGTGCGGCGGGGACGGAAGGACGACGATGGACACCATGCACCATGGCCTGGAGCCGGGCGGGCTACCCCGGTTGATGGCGGAGCTGCGGCCGCGCCTGCATCGCTACTGCGCCCGCATGGTCGGGTCGGCGATCGAGGGCGAGGACGTGGTGCAGGAGGCCCTGGCCAAGGCGGCCGAGGCCTACCCCGCCGCCGGCACCATCGAGCGGCCGGAAGGCTGGCTGTTCCGCATCGCCCACAACGCCGCCCTGGACGCCCTGCGCCGCCGCCGACGCCCAGGATCCCGGATGAAGGATCTGGCCGATCTGCCTGACGACCGGCCACCGCCGCTGGCCGGGGCGGAGCGCGACCGGCTGCGCGCCTATGCCGACCGGTTCAACGCGCGCGATTTCGACGCCCTGCGCGACCTGCTGGCCGAGGATGTGCGGCTGGACCTGGTGAACCGCACCCGCCTGGCGGGACGCCGCGACGTCTCGGCCTATTTCGGCCGCTATGACGGTCGCTCGGACTGGTGGCTGGTGCCGGGCCTGGCCGAGGGCCGGCCGGCCCTGCTGGTCGGCGACCCCGATGATCCCACGGGTGCCGTTGCCTACATCGTGCTGCTGACCTGGGCGGCCGGGCGGATCGTCACCATCCGCGACTTCCGCTATGCCCCCCATGTCATGGACGGCTTGGCGGTCACCCGGCTGTGACGCCCGGCCCTAATCCGGCAAAGTCACCGGCCGGGCCGCGGCCAGCGGCCGGCGCAGGCGGTCGGGGTCGTCATAGCGCCACAGCACCGTGCCGGCGCAAGGATCGACCCGGTCGGGCATGCCGTAGCGGGCGATGATCGCGCGGGCGTTCAGCCCCTGCATCAGGATGAAGGAGAAGGCGGGCGCGCCGTCGCCGCCGGCCCAGTCGCGACCGCCCCAATCCTGGTTGACGATCCAGTGATACGGGGCGCCGTCGCGCGCCACCTGGACGACCTGGATCCGGCGGCCGGAATGCAGCACCAGCGGCTTGGCTCCCCAATAGCCGGCCAGGCCGGCGACCGGGCCGGACCGGTCGAAGCAGGCCAGCGCCGCCGGCGGGTCGAAGCGCGCAGCGAGCTGATCGGGACGGGCCCACAGCCCGGCAGCGATCGCCAGCAGCACGGCCGCCACCGCCCCAGCCGGCTTGGCCCGGCGCCACGACCTCAGCCGCGCGGCGGCACGATGATTCAGCCACAGCGCCGTCAGGAACAGCCAGGGCTGGAAATAGCGCAGGAACGCCTCGTCCCGGAAGATGCCGAACAGCATCACCGCCGCCAGGGTGGCCAGCGACGAGGCGGCGACGAACACCGCGATCCGGTCGGCCGGCGCGATCTCCCTGGCACCGCCGGCCAGGCGGCGTAGCACGAGGACGGCACGGATCACCGGCAGCAGGGCGAAGGCCACGACGCCGAGATTGACCGCCAGCTCCGCCGCATCCGCCCGCCACAGCACGCCGCCGAGGCGGGACAGGCCGTAGCCGATGCCGAGGTCGAGCTGCCGGCGATAGATCCCGTTCAACGGGTTGATCCAGCCTTGCAGCAGAAACGCAGCCAGCGCCGCACCACCGACCACGACGGCGGCCGCCACGGCCGCGCGGCGGGTCCGCGGCGTCAGGGCGCTGAGCAGCGCCAGCGCCAAAGCGGGCGCCGCGGCATAGGGCAGGACGAAGCTGTCCGACAGCACCCCGGCCAGGATCAGCACGGCCATCCCGGCGAGCGGCCAGGCGCCGGGCCGGTCGAGCTGGCGCAGCAGCAGTGCCAGCACCGCCGCCGCCACCAGGATCGCGCCGAAATGGAAGGTGGTGACGGCGGGATAGACCAGCCAAGAGAGCGCATAGACGCCGGCGACGCCCCAGCCGAAGCCGAACAGCACGGCCAGCAGTAGCGCCAGCACCGCCACCGCCGCAGGCGGCGATCGGCCACCAGCCGAATGATGCACCGCGGCCCCGAGCAGCAGGTACAGCGCGAGCTGCAACGCCGCGTTCAGCGCCAGGGCTTGGCGGAAATCGCCCGCCGCCAGATCGGCCAGCCCATAGACCAGCATGTCCGGGAAGACATAGGGGCTGGGAGTCAGATGCCAGCCGCGCAGCGCATCCAGGCCGCGATGCAAATCGTCGAACAGCGCCGGCAGGTACAGCACATCGGCATTGCCCATCAGATCCGCCGCGCCCGGCAGGCGCAGGATCAGCGCCGTGCCCAGCAGTGACAGGCCGGCGATGGCGAGGAGGAGGAGAAGCGGCGAGACGCGGCGCAAGCGCCCCCCTGTGTGGTCGGCGGTCAGGCCGTGGTCGTGGCGGTCTGGGTGGGCCGCACCGTCGGCGGTCGTTGAGTCGGGGGCCCGCCGGCGGCGACCGACAGCCGCTCCGACGCCGTCTCCAGCTCGTCCTCCAGGCGCCGCATCATCTCCTCGCGCGGCAGCCCGGGCGGGATCGGCGGCAGGAATTCGACCGTGATCGTGCCCGGCCGCTTGCGGAAGGCGCGACGACCCCAGAACACGCCCGAGTTCAGCGCCATCGGCACGACCGGCACGCCCAGGCCCTCATACAGCGCGCCGACGCCGATGCGGTACGGCCGCCAGGTGCCGGGCGCGGTGCGGGTGCCCTGCGGGAAGATCGCGATCGGCCGGCCTTCGGCGACGCGGAGCTTGCCGTGGTCGATCATGCCGCGGACCGCGCGGCTGCCGGCGCCGCGGTCGACCGGGATCATGCCGGTGCGCACGAGGTAGCGGCCCCAGACCGGCACCTTCAGCAGTTCCGCCTTCAGCACGATCGCCGGGTCGCCCAGCAGCAGGTGCAGCTTCAGCGTTTCCCAGGCCGACTGGTGCTTGGCGGCGACGATGCAGGCGCCGGCGGGCAGGTTCTCGCGCCCGACCACGCGGTAGTCGATGCCGAGCACCGTCTTCTCCAGCCAGTGCACGACGCGCAGCCAGACGAAGATCCAGGCCATCAGCGTACGATGCGGCAGGAACAGCGCCGGCAGCAGCGCGAAGCAGCACAGCGTCGTCCAGCCGAAGAACAGCAGGTTGAAGAGGGCGGAGCGCAGGATCGTCATGGCTTTCGCTATATCCTGCCGAGGGTGACGCGCGCCAGCGCAACCAGGAATTTGTTGTATTCGGAGACGATCAGCCGCGCCGTACCGGGCCAGGCCCACCAGCGGTCGAGATGCACCGTCTCGGGGTCGACCGGCTGGCGCCGGATCTCGATCCCGGGCATCGCTGCGCGGAATTCCAGCATGCTGCGCGGCATGTGGTAGTTCGAGGTGACCAGCCGCAGGCTGTGGAAGCCATGCGCCTGCATCCAGGCCGCCGCCTCCCGCGCGTTGCCGATGGTATCATCAGCGACGTAGCCGAGATCGACGCAGCAGCGCAGCGAATCATCGGTCGGCCCCAGGGCGAACAGCTGGTTCAAGGTCACGTCCCGGTGCACGCCGCTAACCAGCAGCCGTTCGGCCGCCCCCTGTGCCAGCAGGTCGAAGCCGGCGCGCAGCCTTTCGCTGCCGCCGGTCAGCACCACGATGGCGTCGGTATGATCAGGGTCCGATTCGCCGTTGCGGCCGGCCTGGGACACGAACCAGGCCAGGCCGATCGCCCAGGCGCCGGCCAGGACGGCCAGCACCAGCACCCCGCGCCGCAGCCGGCGGCGCCAGCGCCGCGGCTGCGGGACAGGTTCGGGGGGCGAATCGGCGAAGGACGACATAAGGACAAACGCTGCTGTTGCGCCGTGGCCGGGAGTCACGGCGCCGGGACAGGAAGGGGCAGATCCTGGCAAGATTATGCGGCCGCGTCATGACCCGGGTGAAGTGATCGCCATCACCGGCCGTCATAGCCCGACATATCGTTCGGGACCATCCCTCCAAACCCTTCGTGCCATTCACAAAATTGCCTCGGATGATATAGGCAGCGGCGGATCGGCATGCGATAACGCGGCCATGATCGTCACCTGCCCCAGCTGCACGACCCGTTACCTCGTCGACCCGGCGGCGATCGGCCGTGACGGCCGGCGCGTCAAATGTGCCCGTTGCGGCCATCTGTGGCGGGAATCGGCGATCGAAGCGACGTCACCGGCAGCGGCCACAGCCGCAGCCCCAATCACATCCGCGCCGGAGCCGCAGGCGGTGCTGGTGGCGCCGGCCGCGGTGCAGACCGCCCCCTTCCCGTCGGCCGCCGGCCACATCACCAACCTGCCGGTGGTGATCCAGCAACGCCGCCGTGACGGCCCCGCCGTCGGCGTGGCGCTGGCCGTGCTGCTGATCGGCGGGCTGGCGGGAGTCGGCTATTTCGCCCGCGACACCATCGTCCGGTTCTGGCCGCCGGCGGCCAGGCTGTACGACACCATCGGCGTGCCGGTGGCGCAGCCGGTCGAGACCGGCGCGCTGGGCGACGGGCTGGTGCTGCAGGAGCTGCAGGTCCGGCGCATCGCCAGCAGCGGGCTGGAGCAGGTGGTGATCACCGGCCGGGTCGAGAACCGGGCGCTGGTGACGCGGCCGGTACCGCCGATCGAGGTCCGGCTGCTGGACGGCAGCCGCGCCGTGGTGGCGCGCACGCCGCTGACCGTCGCCACACCGGCCCTGGCGCCGGACCAGTCGATCGACGTGGTGGCGACGATCGAGACCAAACCCGACGCCGCCACCCAGCTGGAAATCGGCACGCAGACCGCCACCGCGCCCTGAGGCACGACGTCCGCGCCGTTCAGGTAGCCGGCAGCACGGCCCCGTCGCGCGTGGTGACCGTGCTGATCGAGCAGGTCAGCGGCGAATAGGTGACCACGATGCTGCCGCCGTGGTTCGCCAAGTTGAACCACGCCTGGGCCCCGTTCCGTTCATAGAACGAGTGGTTCCCCACCACCGGGACGACCCGGTTCACCGACATGATCTGGCCCGGCGGAACGTGATAGGCCGTCAGCGTGCCGGCGATGGCACTGTTGCACGTGTCGTCACCGGAGAGCTGGCGGATACGGTCCGCAACGGCCGGATCCGG
>NZ_JBYRFX010000385.1:0-1924 GCF_057815775.1 Inquilinus sp. | reverse complement strand
CGGCTGCGGCGCGGCGGGCCGTGGCATCGACGGTCCGGCCCGGCTATGGTCCGGGCGTCGTCGCGGGGACGCAGGAGAGAGACAGAGTGGCCTTCGACAATGACGCCGATGTCGAGTTGATCGACCGCCGGACCGAATATGCCGGCTTCTTCCGGCTGGACCGGCTACAGCTGCGCCATCGCCGCTTCGACGGCAGCTGGACCGACCCGATGGTGCGGGAGCTGGTGCTGCGCCGTCCGGCCGTCGCCCTGCTGCCCTACGACCCGGTGACGGACCGGGTGGTGCTGCTGGAACAGTTCCGGCTGGGCGCCTGGATCGCCGGCCGGCCGGGCTGGATGATTGAGATCCCCGCCGGGCTGATCGATGCCGGCGAGGCGAAGGACGATTCGGCGATGCGCGAGACCCGGGAAGAGACCGGCCTGGCGGTGGCGGAGTTGCTGCCGGTCGGCGAATTCGCCACCAGCCCCGGCGGCTTCGACGAATGGGTCACCCTGTTCTGCGGCCGGATCAGCGCCCCGTCCGAGACCAGCCTGCACGGCCTGGCGTCGGAGCAGGAGGACATCCGCGTCCTGCCGATGCCGGCGACTGAGGCCCTGGCGCTGCTGTCGGCGGGCCGGATCCAGAACGCCATCACCCTGATCGCGCTGCAATGGTTCGCCCTGAACCGCGACTCGCTGCGCCGGCGCTGGGCATCGCTTGATGCCTCCGGCAGCGCCGCATAAGGTCCGGGGGAACGCCGCGATCCCGTGAGTTGAGGCCGAGCATGACCGAGACTGCATCCCGCCAGAGTGTCGCCCCCCGGATTGTCGAGGGCCTCGTCGGCGCCATCGGCAATACGCCGCTGATCCGCCTCCGCCGCCTGTCGGAGGAGACCGGCTGCGAGATCCTGGGCAAGGCGGAGTTCCTCAATCCCGGCGGCTCGGTGAAGGACCGCGCGGCACTGGCGATCATCCGCGACGCCGAGGCCCGCGGCACGCTGAAGCCCGGCGGCACCATCGTCGAGGGCACGGCCGGCAACACCGGCATCGGCCTGGCCCTGGTCGGCCGCGCCCTAGGCTATCGCAGCGTGATCGTGCTGCCGCGCACGCAGAGCCAGGAGAAGAAGGACGCCATCCGCCTGGCCGGCGCCCGACTGGTCGAGGTCGACGCCCTGCCCTACAAGGACCCCGGCAACTACGTCCATTATTCCGAACGCCTGGCCGCCGAGCTGGCGCAGACCGAACCGAACGGCGCCGTATGGGCCAACCAGTTCGACAACGTGGCCAACCGCGACGGCCATTACCGCACCACCGGGCCGGAGATCTGGGACCAGACCGGCGGCCGGATCGACGGCTTCACCTGCGCCGTCGGCACCGGCGGCACCCTGGCCGGCATCGCCCTGGCGCTGAAGGAGCGCGACCCGAAAGTGCAGATCGCGCTGACCGACCCGCTGGGGGCGTCGCTGTACAACTGGTACGAACATGGCGAGCTGAAGGCCGAGGGCAGTTCGATCACCGAAGGCATCGGCCAGGGCCGGGTGACGAAGAATCTCGAGGGCATGCCGCTCGACTGGGCGCAGCAGGCGACCGACGAGGAGGCCCTGGCCATCCTGTTCGGCCTGGCCAAGGACGAAGGGCTGCTGCTCGGTGGCTCGACCGGCATCAACCTGGCCGGCGCGGTCAAGATGGCGCAGCGCCTGGGGCCCGGCCACACCATCGTCACCATCCTGGCCGACCACGGCAGCCGGTATCAGTCCAAGCTCTACAATCCGGAATTCCTGCGCGAGAAGGGATTGCCGGAGCCCGATTGGCTGGAGGCCAGCACATGACCGAGATCCTGTTCCGCGACGATGCCTATGCCCGCACGGTGACGGCCACGGTGGTTTCCGCGACGCCGGACGGCATCGTCCTGGACCGGACCATCTTCTACGCGACCGGCGGCGGCC